>DAOVIP010000249.1 GCA_030671465.1 Candidatus Aminicenantota bacterium
AGGATACCTTCCAGGATTTTTCCCAGGAACTTTTCCCGGTAACGCAGGCGCAGCTCGGTATTGATTTCCTTGAGAATTTTCACCCGTTTTTTAACAATGTTTTGGGCAACAGGTTCAAGATTATAAGCAGCGGTTCCCTCACGGGGTGAAAAGGGGAAAATATGCAGGTAATTCAGAGGGGTTTGATTGATCAGGTCCAGGCTTTCCTGAAAATTATTTTCACTCTCCTCTGGGAAACCCACAATGATATCGGCACCGAAATTGGCATCCGGGAAAAACTTGGAAAAGACATCCATCATCTTTTTAAAATCATCCGACTTCAATCCCCGTTTCATTTTTCTTAAAATCGTGTTGCTTCCACTCTGCAGGGAAAGGTGAAAACTCCGGGCCAGATTGTTTATATAACTGAGTTCCTTGATAAAACCATACTTGATGTAGCGGGGATCCAGTGAACTGAGCCGGATGAAATCAATGTTTTTTATTTCACTGATTCTCTTGACCAGGTTCAGTAAGTTTTGGCGAGGAAACAGATCATAGCCATAGGAAGAGAGGTTGATTCCGGTCAGCACGATTTCCCGGTATCCCAGCAAGGCAAAATACCTGGCTCTGTCTAGTATTTCTTCCAGTGGAGAACTGGTTGATTTACCCCTTAAATAGGGGACAATGCAGAAAGAGCACCTGTGGTTGCATCCGTCCTGGATTTTTAAAAAAATCCTGGACCTGAATGAAGAGTGAAAAATAATATTTTCATTTTTTGTCGGGAATAACTGTCTGATGGTTTCAGTCAGGCCCTGCTTTTGCCGGTTGTCAATGAATATATAATCCTTGAATCGTTCGGCCAGCCGGGCAGTTTCCTTGGTGACGGTACAGCCGGTAACAATCCATTTTTTATGGGTGTTTTTATAGATTTTATTGATAAACCGCAAGACATCCTGTTCGGCCCTCTGGGTTACACTGCAGGTATTGATAATGCCGAAATCGGCTTCCTGGAGAGAAGTGACCAGCTGGTAGCCTGAATTTTCCAATGCGATGATCCATTCCTGAACTTCCGCTTGATTGGTTCGGCAACCAAAGTATTTGACATAAAACTTCATTCAGTTTTTAATTTTTTTTTGAGTTTTTGACTTTTGTCAACGACCTGCTGCTTCTGTTCCTCCCTGAAGTCGGCCAGTTGCTGTTTCAGAGCAGGATCGGTTAAGGACAGAATATGGACGGCAAACAGGATAGCATTTACCCCGCCAGAGTTTCCAATTCCAAAGGTTGCCACCGGGATTCCTCCTGGCATTTGAACAATGGAATAGAGGGAATCCATTCCGGACAATTTTGAATCAATGGGAACCCCCAGAACCGGAAGCAGGGTATGGGCAGCGATAACACCGGGGAGGTGAGCCGCGCCTCCGGCTGCAGCAATGATTACCTCGATGCCTGCGTTTTCAAATTTTTTGATCAGCTCCAGGGTTCTGTCCGGTGTCCGGTGAGCAGAACTGATCTCGATTTCAAAGGGGATATTGAATTTTTTCAAAAGGGAGATTCCTTTTTCCAGGTAAGGAAAGTCGGAATCGCTTCCCATGATTATACCGATTTTTGGATTCATTTTTTTACCTTCCCTATATCGGTCCGATAATATATATTATCGAAGGTGATAAAAGATATGGCATCATATATTTTTTTCATGGCATCCTTCAAATTAGAACTCAGGGCACAGATATTCAGTACCCGGCCACCCGAGGTATAATAATTTTTATCTTTGACAGTGGTTCCGGCATGGAAAATTTCAACCCCCAGAGATTTGGCCCGCTCCAGGCCGTCGATTTTCATGCCGGTTTCGTGTTTTGAGGGGTATCCCTTGGAAGACAGCACCACACATCCGGACACCTTTTCATCCCATTCAACCGGAATATCAAACAGACTGCCTTCGGCAGCCCCTTCCATCAAGTCCACGATATCACTCTTCAGTCTCAGTATAATGGCCTGGGTTTCCGGATCCCCGAATCTCACATTAAATTCCAGCACCTTGGGACCCTCGGGAGTTATCATCAGGCCAGCATAGAGGACCCCCCTGAATTCCCTGCCTTCCTGACGCAGGCCTTCAATGGTCGGTATAATGACTGTTTTCATAATAATCGTATAGAGGTTTTTATCACTTTTGGGAGAGGGAGATATGGCACCCATGCCTCCGGTATTGGGTCCCCGGTCATGATCAAATATTTTTTTATAATCCATGGCCGATACCAGAGGGATGGCCCGCTTGCCATCCGAAATGACAAGAAAAGACATCTCCTGTCCTCTTAAAAGTTCCTCGATGATGATGCGTTCTCCAGCCTTTCCGAACTTTTTCTCCACCATAATCGAATCCACGATGGCTTCGGCCTGTTCGGTATTGTTGCAAATAAAAACCCCTTTGCCACCGGCCAGCCCATCGGCTTTTACCACCACCGGGAAGTTGGCTTTTTTCAGATGTTCTTTGGCATCACTGGGGTAGCTATGGGTAGCAAATTCAGCGGTCGGGATTTTATTTTTCTCCATGAATTCCTTGGCAAAGATCTTTGAGCTCTCAATCATAGCCGCCATCTGTGTAGGACCGAATATCTTCAGGTTTCTTTTGTTAAATTCATCGGCAATACCCAGCGACAGGGGGAGTTCGGGGCCAACAATGGTTAAATCAATTTTTTCCTCCTGAGCGAAGTCTGCGATTTCAATGATATTGGAGGCTTTTATATCAATTGTCTGGGCCAGCTCCTGCATGCCTGCATTTCCGGGAATGGCATAAATTTCTTTCACTTTTTTTGATTGGGAAATTTTCCAGACCAGAGCATGTTCCCGGCCGCCCGAACCGATTACTAAAATTTTCATGTTTGCTCCTTATCCAATGCCAGCACCCTTACCGCTGAAGCTGAGTATTGAAGTACAAAAATATTTTTTAAATCCATTAAATATAGATTATAAGAAAAAAAAAGATCATTCTCAAGTATTTTAACCCGGTGAAATTTATTTATTGGAAATAAATGGGGTTTGACAACCCGGATCGTTTGGGCTACCATTTTAAGCATCAGCAATGATGGGTGATATGTGTGTCTTTAACAGCGAGGCCAAATGAAAAATGAAATTGATGCGATTGTCAATCAGGTTGGCCGGATCATACTGGGCAAGCAGAAGGAAATCAAACTGGTGATTGCCTGTTTGCTGGCCCGGGGACATTTGTTGATTGAGGATATACCCGGGGTAGGGAAAACCACCATGGCCCAGGCACTGGCCAGAACCCTGGGACTTCAGTACAATCGCATCCAGTTCACCAGTGACCTGCTACCTGCCGATGTGGTGGGTGTTTCTGTTTTTGATCGGGAAACCCAAAAATTCAAGTTTCATCCTGGCCCGTTATTTGGCCAGATGGTGCTGGTGGATGAGTTGAATCGGGCCACTCCCCGAACCCAGAGTGCACTGCTGGAGGCCATGGAGGAACACCAGGTTTCCATTGATGCCATAACCTATTCGCTTCCCGAACCGTTTTTTGTCATTGCCACCCAGAACCAGCGCTATCATGTGGGAACCTTTCCACTGCCCGAGTCTCAACTGGACCGTTTTTTCATGCGAATCCGGCTGGGTTACCCGGATCATGCGGCTGAACGACAGCTCCTGACCGGCGAAAACCGGCAGACCCTGTTAAAAAAAATGAGCCCGGTCATACTGGTGACCAGGCTGCTTGAACTTCAAGAAAAAGTGATTCAGGTCCATACATCACCGGCCATCCTGGATTATATTCAAAATATCATTACTGCCAGCCGTCACACCCAGCAATACCTGGGGC
>DAOVIP010000113.1 GCA_030671465.1 Candidatus Aminicenantota bacterium
GGCCCCCTGAAATATGTTTGGGATCGATTTAAGAAACAGATCCGTTTCCCCTCCCATTTCCCCGGTTTGAGGAACTTCAGCATCAGTGATGGCCACATTTATGTACTGACCTTTAAGAAAATGAAAGGAGACAGTGAACTGGTTGTTTTGGATCTGAAGGGAAATTTTTTAAAAAAAGCGATGATTCCATTGAAAGAGAAAGATATACACTATTATCCTTATTGTATTTATCAGGAACATTTCTACCAGTTGGTGGAAAATGTCGACCAGGAACAGTGGGATCTGGAGGCTTGGCCGATTCGGTAATACAATTGATTGGCTTCGGAGTATGAAGGCAAAAAACAGTTTTTTTAAAGCTGGCCATTCCCTATCCGAAAGAGAAGTATTATTTCATCAATTTCTGGAGTATCAGAAAACTGTTTTCTATATCTGCCTGGGATATGCACCGGATTATTCCCGGGCTGAAGAATTGGCCCAGGAGATTTATTTAAAAGCCTGGGCCCGGATCGGAACCATTAAGCATTGCCTGAATATGAAAGCATGGTTGTTTACCCTGGCCAGGAACACCTGTCTGGACTATCTCCGGAAGGAAAAAATAAGAAAACTATTCCTGCTGGATTTAATGGCCCGCCAGCCACAAGAGATTAATGTTTGCCACAACACTCCGGAGCAGAGTATGGTGTTAAAAGAAGATCATCTTCGATTGAAAAAGGCCATTCGCATTTTACCCGAAAAACTCCGGCAGGTGATCATCTTAAAAGAATACGGGGAATGTTCCTGCCAGCAGATTGCCACCTTGCTGGGTGTAAAACTGGGAACCGTTCATTCCCGGTTGCATCGGGCGAAGACCAGGATTATGGAAAAATTGAGAGGGTTCCATGAAAAATAAATTAAATTCAGAGAAGAAATTTGAAATCCTGCGGGGGCTGATTCATGAGGAGAAGCAAATCAGTCTAGAGCATTTTCAGGCATCGCAATTTAAACCCAAAGTTCTAAGGAAAATCAAAATGAGTGATTTCCCCAAAATAAGATCTCCCTGGATGACCAAAAGGATTGCTTATATCCTCCCAGTTGTTTTTTTCATCCTGGGGCTGGGGATATATTATTTATTCTTCATACCTGAAAAAGGGAATCAAACCGTAAGTAATTCTATTCATCTGGTTTTAAATCATATTTATCAGCAGGAGATTCAAAATGTGTCCAGGAAAGGTCAGCCGGCTGTGGCATCCACCGCTTTTGAGATATCCCTTGAAAAACCTCTTTCTTCTATCCAGAGGAAAAATACCAGTTTCGAGAGCTTAATCACGGATTTAGCCAGTGTGTTGACAGTAGTTTATCGGGGTCATTCGGGTGATCTTTTCTCGCCCCCGGACCACAAGGAAAATTTTTTTAATGACCTGAAAATGGACCTGGAGGGAATGCGAGAAAAAAATAATTACTCGAAATTATTTTTGGAAATACTAAAAAATATACAGGAGGTTTCAAATGATTAAAAAATTATTCATCATTTTAGCTCTAATGTTTTTGGTTTCAAATGTGTCAACTGGAACATCCGTAGAAAACGAACAGATACCGCCGTCTTCCTCAAATAAGGTGGGAAAGATATTGCTGGATACCATTGTTTCAGGATTTAAAGCGGCAGCCATATCCGGAGATGGGGGGTATAAAACCGTAGATGAACTGCTTCAGAGGAGCATGGCCCGGTTGAGAAAAGCAAAAGAAGACCGGATTATTGATTCGGTTTTTTACAGGCGTTACAAACGGATTCTGGAAATATTGAAGCTATCCATAATGGACTTCAAACATGACCGAGAAGGGATTTTAAGTGATCTCATTGCCAGGCAGATGCAGAACTTTATTTATGATATCACTGGGGAGACGAGGGATTTGGCCCAGACCAAATCCAGGGGACTGGGCGCGATTGCCCAGGCGGTTTCATTTGAACTGCTGAACCTGCATATTTATCTGGATACCAAGGCCAATCGGCCGGATTTCATCAAAAAATACTTTAGAGTTCCCCCTCCCCCCCCACCGAAGAAAAAGAACCATTAGAATAGAATATAAATTGCTATTCCGACTTCATCGTACCAGGAAACAGGGGCGGTCGTTTTTTTGGCTGAAATGCTCCCGGATTGTAAGATGTGGCGTTATAAAACGGTTATTTCACAGAAAAGACTGGATTGGTCTACCTCAACAATTTCAATATTTACATCAAATTCAGAAGTTAATTCTATAAACTGCTCTTTTCTCATTGTGGTTGCTCTGAAACCATCCTTGCATACTATTACACCATTTCCTGTTTTTGTATAATCAATTTTACCGAGAAGTCCGGCATCAGCTTGAATTTGAAACCATTTCAAACGGTGATTCCAGAATTTTTCAGAGTAGGTGGAGAAAAGTACCTTTCCCTTTGGTTTTGTAACCCGGATGCTTTCCTTGATTAAAGTTTTTGGGTTCACATGGAAAGCTGAGATTCCGTTTTGAACGCACAAAACAACATCAAACACCATATCCTTAAAAGCCAGTTTGATGGCATTCATCCTGAAAAGGGCATGATTGCGAATTGTTTTTAACTTCTCCTTTGCCAGCATAAGGCTGGACATTGATTTGTCAACACCGATGACAATCTTTGCTTTTTGGGCGATGTCGGGAATCAATCGTCCGTATCCGCATCCCAGATCCAGAACCCAGTTATCGGGATTGATTTTTTCCAAAACATGACCGGTTTCAGCATCCAAGTACTGATGGATCCGGGGAGTAGCGATATCGTAACATTTTTTTAGTTTAACTCCGGATAACGTCTTTTCGTAATATCTTTTGATTTTCAGCCTCCTTTTTTGTCTTCGGTTTTAATAATAAGGAAGAAAAGTAGTTGAATGAAAATTATTGACAGGGCGTTATCTTTAAACCGGTAGATAATGCCTTGTCTCAATTAATTTTATTTTTTATTAATATCTCCCATCATGAAGATCAGTGCAAAAGTTTCGATGGCATCCCATAGGTGTTCGATGCGAAGGTTTTCATTTGGCTGATGCTGGTTATTGTCATGGTTGGCAATGGGGATACCGATAATGGGAACCTCAAGTGTATCAGCAAACATATATATAGGCAGGGAACCTCCCAATGAGGGAATCAAAACCAGTTTTCGGTTTTGATGAGAGGATAAAGTTTCGATGACTTTTTTCGAAACCGGGTGATCCAGTGATATTTTGTAAGCTGGATAGCCCTTTTCCTTCACGCTTACCCTGGCAATCAGGTGGTACAGCATTCGGGCTTTTTGATCCGGTTCTTTATCTGTCACATAATATCCTTGATTTTTTATGTGAGCTATTATTTTGTGGATTAATCTTTCGGTTTTGTTACCCTTGACCAGGCGAAGATCAATGGATGCAGTTGCAGAAGCCGGGATAATGGTGCGGGCTTGATGACCAACCCAACCACTCTTTAATCCATTTATATTCAGGGCAGGATACTGGATGGCTTCCATTAAGCTTATCTTCTTGTTTTCAGGATCTGAGAAACCATATAATTTCTTTAACTCTTTTTCATAAGATGGAATTGCTTTTAATGCTATCTTTTCTCCCGGAGACAAAGGAACCACATCATCATAAAAGCCCTTTATGGTAATTTTACCTTCATGGTCTTTCATGCTGGAGAGCAGACAACTCAATTGTAATGCAGGATTGGGAGCCCAGTTACCGAAGTGACCGCTGTGCAGATTTGTGTTGCCTCCGTAAACGGTGATTTCAAGACTGGCAATACCCCGGCAGCCGAAAAACAGGGTTGGCTCCCCTGAAAAATAGGTAGGTCCGTCACACATGAAGAGGACATCTGTACTCAAAAGATTACGATTCTCTTTTAAACAGGGATGGAGGTTTGGAGATCCTGCCTCCTCCTCTCCATCCAGGATGAATTTAATATTATTCCTTAAGGCAATTCCTTTTTGCTGCAGGGCATCCAGTGCGGTCAGCAAAGCTATTATCGGGGCTTTGTCATCACTGCTACTGCGGGCATAGATACGCCATTGGTTTTGAAATTGCTCGGCAGTTGATGGAAATGCTCTTGGTTTTGGAAGTTGTTGGCCAGCTTCCAGTTTATCGTTTCTGAGAACTGGTTGAAAAGGTTTGCTGTCAATCCATTTGGATGGATCGACTGGTTGGCCGTCATAGTGTATGTAAAACATCAAGGTTTGGGTAGCATCCGGAACAATCAATTCACCAAAAATTACCGGATTCCCTTTGGTTTTCAGAAGTCGGGATTGTATGCCACGCTTTTGCATCATTTTTTTGATAAATTCTGCATTTCGTCTGATGTTGACCCGGTCATTGGAAACATTGGGGATAGATAACAATTGATAAAATTCCTTGATAATCTGATGCTCGTTTGCTCTTCGATACTGCTGAACTTTTTTGACGATCTGCTGTTTTGATATTTCTTCTCCCTCTAAGATAAATCCAAAAAAAGCCAATGCCATGAATGAAAAAAATAGTTTTATTTTCATATTAACCTCTGATATATATTTTTCTTTAAACTATCATGAATCCCAACAACTGTCAAAACAAGGTAGTTGTTCATTACTATTTGATTTCAAGTAAATTGAGCTAAGCGTAAATTTATTTATACTTAAGAGATCAGTGGATTTGCTGGTTTGAAAATTTGTGGTAATGTGTAAAGCATCATCACTATCACCCAGTATTATAAGTTAGTGCTTTTTTAAATTAGCTTTTCATCACTTTTTATTTTATTGAATTTTTTTCATTTTAATTGGATCGTAAAGAATAATAAATATCGTGCTTAAAATAGTGGTTATTTCTGGAAGTATCCCAATTTTAGGTTGACCTTGGTGGAAATCCAGATTGACATGGAAATGGAAATTATTTTTATCGCACATTCAACCGCAATGATCTCGTTCAAAAACAGAATTGAGGTTAGGTTTTTTATTAAAAAAGTCAGACCAAAGAAAATAATTCCGGTGATCAAAACTCTCCCGGTTCGAACCAATGCTGTTCCTGAGTCTCTGGGAAACCCCCGTATACGGATTAAAAAAAAGGCCAAATTTATACCTAGAAGATTAGCGGGAATCTCGGGGTTTATTTTGGGGATCAGAAATAGCAGGACAGGAATAATCAAAATATAGGTGATAAACAGAGTTGATTTTATATTAATTTTTAATTTTTCGCTTTCTTCGAACAGGAACATTCTTAATGCTTTGTTTTTAAAAACAAATTTAAAAAACAGCAAGGTTATCATAATCCCCAGAGTAAATCCACCCAATATGTCGGCAAAGAAATGTCTTCCCAAATAAATCCTTGACAAAGGAAGAAATATTACAAAAGCAACCGCAATGATTTTCACCCAGGTTTTTTTGAAGAAAAGAAAAATGGAGCCCCAGAGGGTCAGGGCATTGCTTGCATGTCCTGAAGGAAATCCCCAGGAGTCAATTCGGTTAATCCTCAAGTGGTCGACAACTTCCCGGGGGAGTTCACCAAAAAAACCTTTTGCTCCCATATTTTTAAAAGTGGTGGGATTTGGATAATCTTTTCCCGGCAAAAGAACATTTGAGTCCACATTTGCCGGGCGGGGCAAAGCAAAAATATTTTTAAAAAAATCGGTAAAAATACCGTTCCAGATCACAGCCCAACTGAGGATAAATCCGGTTCTCATGTTTACGCCGAACATAATTGTTATTAATAAGGCGATAGTAAAATGACTTCGGCCGATCTCAGTAAAAATCTTGAAAATAACTGTTAAAAAATCAGAACCCAAAGATTGAAAAAAGATGATTATTTCAGTTTGAAACATCTGATTCCTCCGATTTTAGAGTAATGTTCTATCTCATTATAGTTCAATTATGATATTCATATCAAATCAGAAATTCATTCGGAATATCTTTTATTCTGGAGATATCCAGGATCTTATTTTTTATATCAAAACCGTTTTTGCATTTCACCTTACAAGAATTACATTCTGTACAGGGGATATGGTTTAAATCTATTGGTTGTAGTGTTTCTTTGGCCAGGGAAAGATTTTTATACCCGTAAGCATACATAAAACTGCGCATAAGGGTAGGAATGTTCAGGTTTTTCTGGCATTGAGGGATACACTGTTCACATTGCTCACAATACAAGCCTGTTAAGGCTAGGGTTTGATCAATTTTCAGATCAGCTTTTTCCTCAGATGTGAGTGTCAGATCCTCCATAACCGAAATATCTGTTTCCAGTTGATCAAATGTTGTGAATCCTGGAATTGAAGTGTGAATATTTTCATTCTGCAGTGCCCACTTTAGGGCAGCTTTCATATTAATGGGTTGGGTTCTGAGTTTATCCCAGTAAACCCCAGCCTGGGTTTTCATGGCCACAATTCCCAGGCCTGCACTGGCAGCATTGGCGATGGCCTCTTTTAATCCCAAACTGTTTCTCTGACGGAAATTATAGGCGGTTAAGATGACCTCATAAACTTTACTTTCAAGAGCCGCATTTATGACTTCGGGCTCATTTCGATGGGTGGAAATCCCGATAAACCTGATTTTTCCATCTTTTTTAAGTTTTTGCATGGCCTTTAATACCATTTCGTTCAAGGCATCCTCTTTGGATTTGGCACTGTGCAGGTAAAGGATATCGACATAATCCAGTCTCAACCGTTTCAGGCTGATGTCCACTTTTTCAATA
>DAOVIP010000024.1 GCA_030671465.1 Candidatus Aminicenantota bacterium
GGACAGGCCATTGCACAGGTTTTACAACCAATACATTTGTTGGGGTCATGCATGGTAATGTTATTTTCCTTCTTATGCATGGCCCGGGTTGGGCAAGCCGCCACACAGGGTGCATTTTCACAATGATTACATAAAGTTGGCATGTGCACATACCTTACATTGGGGAATCTACCTTTGGTCTCTGTGATATGGCTGGCCCAGAAAAAATTCTCCGGTACATTATTTTCATTTTTACAGGCAAGATCACATGCTCCGCATCCGGTACAATTTAATAAATCAATTACCATGGCATACTTCTTTTTTTTTTGTTCTGACTCTTTATTGCCATTTGATCCTTTGGAAACTTTTGTTGTTACCAGGGATAAAAATCCAAAAAGTCCGGATAAAAAAAAGTTTCTACGGCCATGTATATCAGTTTTTATATTCTTTTCTTTCATTTAAACACCTCCCTTATTATTGTCCAGCAATGATAATCACATATCTGAGAAAGAAGGCCCCGATTAAAACAAATATCGAGGTGATAATGGGATGTGTGAATTTTAAATACCCGGTTTTCCTGTTATGTATTACATCCTTTACCCATAAAATTATGGGAATTATCAACCCGATAAAAAGTGCCATTATCCAAAAGGAAAAAACATTATTGCTAAACATTTTAATAACAGCATCTTTTTTTTCTACTCCTCCAAACCATAAAGAACTTACCCACATAAGAACTGCAAAAAATTGAAAAATGATAGCAGTGATGAGAATCTTATGGGAGCTTTGTAAAGCAGTGTTTAGTTCACTGGTTTTTGATGAGAATTTTGATACCACCATCACCAATGCAATACCGGTGGTGATGAAGGCCCCAACTGAAAGAATCGGCAATAAACCTGAATTCCATAACGGGCGGCCAGTAAGAGACATGAGCAAATACCCATGGTAAATCCCAATTAACAAGGCAAATGGTAATCCGATATATCCCAATTTGATTTCATTTAATTTAATTGATGGAGTTGCTCCTTTAATTTCTATTTCAGTTATGGTTTTGCTGTTTTTAAAAACCATAAATGCATGTAAAATGCTGATAATCAGAAAGATTCCCTGGAAAAGAGAACCCCAGGCAATGATTGAGGTAAAATTGAAGCTCAACAGAACCCATATTGAATTTAATGGTTTTCCGAGATGACCTACCAGAAAAATCATGGCAATGAGGAGACAGACTGGACTTATATAGGCGGCTAACCGAGATAATTGATTATTTCTTTTTTTAAAAAGAATTGAAAATATGTAAGTCCCAACTGCCATACCTCCCCAGAAAAAATCCAGGGCAATAAAAATACCCCATTCTGTTATATTCATTTAAAGCCTCCTTATTCAAGTTTTCGATTAAAATCTCCACCAGAAAGTAATTCTAAAAATCACATCTGTAGCTGGTTTGTCACCTTCCACCGGATCATCATAAAACACCAATTCTACGTTGGGTATGAAATTTATTTTTTCATGAACCTTGAAATCCACTCCACTAACTATGAATGTAGATTTAGCATCAGCACTAAATGGAATATAGGAGATACCTTCACCACCTGGATTCGGATCAAACATTCTGTCAATTCGTCCAAAAAATGATACCTTTTTTGTCAATTTTAAAACTCCGAAAAAAGAAGCGAGCCTTAACTTTATATCAGTCTCTCCTTTTCTGGTCTGATGAGCATATTGAAGACCAAACCTTATATTTTCAGTTTTGTATCCGGCAAAAGCCTGTAAAGTAGTCCAATCAGTGGAAGCCGGTTTGTCATTCCAATCTCCATAAATTTCAAAAATAAGAGATTTGGTGGGATAAAATCCCAAGGCTAACATCACTTTTTTTCCCATGTCATTTTCAGTTTTGTTGCTGTTTCCATTGCCCAGCATTAAATGGTATTTAAGCTTCCCTGATTTATCCAGCTTTCCTTTTAGAGCCAATCCGAAATCCCGGGAACTGCCAAATTTCTGCAGATCAAGAGGGGTTTTTTCAACCGAACGATAACCCCAGGTCTTTTCAATAACTCCCCAGGTAGGGGTACTGGAAATTCCTATTAGAACCTGTTGCCTACCGGTTTTCCATTTAAGGTAAGCATCCTTAAGAAAGGGGGTTGCTTTGTCAGCATCTTTGATTAAACCATCCGGGGTTGCCATTTCAAGACGCAATCGAAACGAAAAAGCATCGCTTAATTTCTGATCATAGGTGAAATAAAGACGCCTGAGCCAAAAACCATTGTTTTTTTCAAAACCTTCATTGTGATTACTCAATATATAAAAGTAATCTCCAAACATGTACCCGCTGAATTTTCCATTTTCTGCTTTTACTAAAAGAATAATTAAAAAAAGAATAACAATTACCATCAAAAAAAATTTTTTCACTTTTTAACCTCCGTATTTTTTAGAATATAAGAAACTTTGTTCACAAATGTGTTATGCAAATTTTATTCCAGGATGATAATTTTCTATTTAAAAGACCTGATATTATATTTTCATAAAAATAATGTTTACCTGATTTTAAGGTTATATGGATATCTTTGTATTGTATTGTTAAATTTTGTTCGATGACTTCCTCTAAAAATATGATAAGAAATTTCAGGTTTTAAGATAGCTCAAAGCACGAAATTTCGTTCGAAAGAACAAAATTTCGTTAGATTTTATATTTTTCAACCTTACTGCGGAAGGTTGAAGGTTTTAATTTAAGTAATCTAGCCGCTTTTGCTTTATTTCCTACTGTTTGCGCCAGAGCATTTTTAATAATACTAATCTCTGTTTCTTGAATTACCTGTTCAAATGAATTATCATTTAAATCCGTTTGTTTTATGCCAATCTCATTCAGTAATATCTCTTTGGGCAAACCATTAAAATCAATTTTCCCATTCGAGACAGTTAAGGCTAATCTTTCAACCAGGTTTTCCAGCTCCCTTACATTGCCAGGCCAGTCATAATTTAATAAATAACCCATTGCTCGTTTTGTAACTTCAAGTGGCCTCTCAGAATATTTTTGAATAAAGGCCTCAATTAAGAAGGGAATATCTTCCTTTTTCTTTCTAAGGGGTGGTAGAGTAATGGGAACTACGTTCAAGCGATAAAATAAATCTGCCCTAAACTCTCCCCTTTTAACTTTTTCAAGCAGATCAAATTTTGAAGCTGCAATCACCCTTACATCAACCTGAGTAGTAGTTGTTGCTCCAACTTTTTCAAATTTTTTATCCTGTAAGATTCTTAATAATTTTACCTGCAGATCCAAAGGAATATCATCTACATCATCCAAAAATATTGTTCCTCCATCAGCCAATTCAAATCTTCCTTTTTTTTCATTAATGGCTCCAGAAAAAGCTCCTTTTTCATGTCCAAAAAGTTCACTCTCCAATAAATTTCCAGAAAGGATAGCACAATTCACCTTAATATACGGTTTAAGCTTTTTGTGACTGCTATAATGTATGGCATCAGCAACCATTTCTTTACCTGTGCCGGTTTCACCGGTTATGAGAATCGAACTATTTGAATTGGCTACAGTGGATAACAAATGATAAATCTCCATCATCGGTTTACTTTTTCCAATGATTTTAAAAAAACTATGTTTTTCACTTAATTGTTTTTTGAGTTTTATATTTTCTTTTTTTAACGTAATGGTTTCCCGAATTCTGTTTAAAATGAGGATTAATTCGTCTGAAGAAAAGGGTTTTGTTAAAAAATCATAAGCTCCCAGTTTCATAGCTTCAACGGCTGTCTGAACTGTTCCATATGCTGTTATTAAGATTACAAAAATCTCTGAATATTTTTCTTTTATTATTTTTAAGAAATTAATACCATCCATTTCACTCATTTTAAGATCGGTAACAACAACTTCAAAATGGTTTTTTTTAAACAATTCAAATGCAAGTAGAGGATTAACCGTGCTGTTCACTTCAAATCCAGCATCCTTTAGATCATCACTTAATGAAATACGTAAGCTTTCTTCATCATCAACAATTAACACTTTCATATTAACTTCCTTATTTTTCTCTTCGATTCGTTTTTCCAGACGAATGCGAAGGTAACCATACCTTCATTATAGTGCCAATTCCCTGTTTACTCTCTACAAAGATTTCTCCTCCATGGGCTTTGATAAAATTAAATGAAATTGGCAGTCCCAATCCTGTACCTTTGCCTGTCTCTTTGGTAGTGAAAAATGGATCAAAGATTTTATTTAGATAAGCTTCTGGAATTCCTTTTCCCGTATCTTCAACAAAAATACAAATCTTGTTATTATTATTAAAAGCTTCAACTATCAATTTTCCGCCATCCGGCATTGCATCAATTGAATTGAGAATTAAATTAACAAATACCTGCTCTAGTTTGTGAGGATCTCCCATAAGGCTTCCAATATTATTTTTTATGTCTTTAATCACTTCTATAGAATGTTTCTCCAATTTGTATCCAACCAATGAGAACGCTTTCTCAATTACTTCTTTGACAGAAACAGGAGAAAAAATATCACTTTTTGTACGAGAAAAATCCAGTAATCCTTTTACTACATATTCTATTTTATCCAAAGCATTAAGCATCAAATCCAAATATTTAAGTGTCTCTTTTTTTTCTGGTTTTTTCTTTATTCTGTTCAAGCAATTTTTAAGTCCAGAAAGAGGATTATTGATTTCATGGGCAAGACCAGAAACCAAAGTTCCTATAGAAGCAAGTTTTTCAGTTTGAATCAATTTTGTTTGGGCATTTTTTAATTCATTATGGGTGGATTGCAAGCGTCGAGCCATTTCATTAAATTTGTCAGCCAAATATTCGATTTCATCATGGGTTTTAATCCTGATTTCTTCTGCTGTTTTATCTAAATCTAACTTCGCAAAACCATCCACTATTTTTGAGATGGGGGAGGTGATTAAATAGGCAAAAACAAATGCGCCAAAAATTCCTGCCAGAAAAAAAACAATAACCATACCAGTAAAAATTGTATTCGCCTTATTAATTTGGTAAGTTATGTTTTTTTCAGCTAAACCCACTCGTACCATACCCAGTTCTCCATTCAATATCGGTACAGCAATATCTCTATATAAAAATCTTTTGTTCTTGTCAAAAATTAATTTAACATTATACTCCTTTTCCTCACTTAGCAAGTTGGCTTTAATAAGTTCAACAGGAAAAGTTTGATTAAAATTATGGGTTATTACTTTCTCATCACTGGAAATGATAAAAGTATAGGCAACATCCTTATCTAAAACCTTAATTTCATCCACCAGTTTTTGAACTGAAAGAAAATCTTCATGAAGAAGGTATTCGATAACATGCTCTCCCAAGTTCTGAGCAATAAAGACCCCTCTTTTTTCCAGCTCCCTCTGTAATGATTCTAAGGTAATTTTTCTAATTAAAATTATATTGATCGAACCGAATAATAACACAACTATAGTTATACTAAGTATGAATTTAGTCCTTAGCTTTACTTTAACATCTTTCATTGATATTTTTGTTTTAATTCTGCTTTTTTTACAAAATTGTCCATATCCCTTACTGTATTATAAAGATAGTCATGAGCTTCAATAAATTTATCAAACATTAAATTTTTTAATATCTTTTTTCCCTCTTCATCTCGATGCATGGTAAATAAAGTTTTTCTTAATTTATTCTTTGTTTTTGAATCTATATATCTATTAACTACTATTGGTGGAATTCCAAAAGGTGGAGATATTTTAATTATTTTTACATCTAATATTTTATCTGGATTATTTTTTTTTATATATTCGAAAACTAAACTATCAACACTGGCTCCATCCACAATTTTTCTAGCTACAACATGTATTGAAAAATCATGAGCATGGGTATAAATTATTTTTGAAAAATAATTTTCAGGATTTTGTTTCAACTTTGAAATAAGGTATAAGGGATAAAGTCTTCCAGTATTAGATAATAAATCAGTAAAAGCAAAAGTACGTTTATAAAAATCATCAAATTTTTTTATAGAACTATCTTTATGTGTTATTATATAAGAATAGTAATATGGTTCATTTTTAACAATAGGAACTGCCAATAATTCTATATTAGAATTTTTTTTTGTACGTATGTATGCTCCTGAACAGATAAAAGCAAAATTACTCTCTCCTGTCTCAAGTAGGTTATTTACCTCTTGATAGGTCTTTCTCTGCTTCATAGATACAGGAGTATTAATTTTTCTGGAAATGTAGTTTAATAACTGTTGATAATATATATATGTCTCTTTTGGAGATGTCATTGCAGACACAGCCATATTTATTGAAAACTGTACTTTTTTAGAAACGTTGTTTACATCGGTTTCTGTTTCTGAAAAGTCTACTTCTAAAATTTCTTCTTTCTCCTGATTGTTACAATTATAAAGAAGAAAAAAATGTAACAGAATTAAACTTAGAATAAATATCTTTTTAGATTTCAGCATATAAATTTATCCATATTATTCAAATTTTTTTAAGCATTCCCGTATTTCGAAACACATTCATATCCCCAATTTAGTTTCTTGGGCACCACATAACTCCTGCTTTGTAGGATACCAAATTAAGTTAATTTTATCAAGGTGTTTGTTAATTATCTTTTTAGTGAAAATAAATTTAATTTAAAAAATATTGAGTTAATCTATTTCTTCAATTTTAATCTCAATTGTGTCTTTATTTTCAGGCAAATTACTCAGAGAATCCACAAGACCATTCACTACATTATTCAAAACACTCTTTACAAAAAGGTTCAATGTGACTTCTTTACCATTCACTTTTAAAATAACATTTTTATCCACAATAATCCTCCATGAATTTTAATATTCCTTCAATATCATTAATTTTAAAACAGGGAATTTCTTTGGTGATTCCTCTATCTGCAACAACTGCCGACAAATTATCCACTGAAAATCTGAGCTGATCATTTTTTTTTGAATCAAAAACTTCTATCACAGGAATATCATCCCGGTAAAGACCTTCAAGCAACAAAATATCAAAATCATTGAGTTTCGATTCAATGATATCAAAGATTTCCTTATCTTCCTCAATTTTTCTCATATTAAGTACTTCCTTTTTTGAAACAAGGTATACTTCTGCAGAACCGGCTTCAAGAAATCTGAATGTGTCTTTTGATTCAGGCTCCAGGTGATACTTGTGAGGAGCATTCTTAACCACCATCACCGTTTTATTTTTCCGTTTAAATTCCTTTATTAGTCTGGTTATCAATGTTGTCTTTCCACTATTCGACCATCCGGTAAAAGAAAAAGTAATCATAGACTATTGTAATTATTAACTGTAATTATTTGGAAAGTTGACAGAAGAGGAAATTTCAGAGAAAGCTTCAACTCTTCCGACCTTTTGCAAACTTTCATACCATATTGTTTTTCATAAAATTTATCTTTAAAATGGAATTATGTTTTGCTCACAATATCCTACATAGTAGGATAAACGAACTTCTCTTTTTTGTCAATAGTTAGAAAAATTTAAAAACGAGATTTTTTTTTCAGAAAAAATCCGCTGCTCAGGACAAAGGTTAATTCCAGGATGATGAAAACCATCAAAACCAGGGCAATTCCCGAGGTAAACCCATAGCTGTGAAGCCCCACACCCAGCAGATTGATTCCAAACCAGGAAAGGGCAACCGTAACAACTCCGATAATGGTTCCCAGGGAAAATTCTTTTTCTCCGATCCATTTTGACAATTTGGCATGAAACAGAATAACCGACCACAAAATCACCACGAGAGCCCCGTTTTCCTTGGGGTCCCAGCCCCAGAAACGCCCCCAGGATTGGTCGGCCCACATCCCTCCCATAACCGTTCCCAGAAAAGTGAAAATAAGGCCAAAGGCCTGGGTGGCATATATGGACTGAAAGGTATTCTTAACTACATCCTTTTTATCGCCAATAAAAAGCATCTGAAACACATACACATGACCGATAATACCGGATATAACAATTCCGGCAAAGCCGACGGTGATGGTAATCACATGGGTGGAAAGCCAGAAATTCGAATCCAATACTGCTACCAGCATCCCCATGGTATCGCCTTCCAGGGCATATTTGCCGGCAATTAAAAGCATGATAATCCCGGAAATACTCCCGGTTAAAATGCCAATTTTTTTCTTCTTGAAAAATTCCAGGATGATCCCCAGGACAACCGTCATCCAGCCGGTAAAAACAAAGGTTTCATACAGATTGGTGACCGGAGGTCTGGACATGACCACCATTCGGGAAACCATTCCATAGGTATGAAACATAAGTCCGGCCACCAGTAAAACAAAGCTGCTTCTGTATAGCCATTTTTTTAAGAACAAAAAAGAGAGCAGCAATAAAAAAACCGAAAGTCCATAGAAAAATTCAGATCGGTAAAACGGATCAATTTGATTGTATAGAATTTCGGCAGAAATTTTTCCTGTGGTCACTTTTCCTTCCAATGCCTTCAAGGTCATATCATTAAATGAGCTCAGGGCACGGTCAAATAATTCCTGATCACCGGTCAGGAAGGCTTCTGAAACCTGTCCCAACAGAATGATCTCCTTTCTTGGGGGGTTATGAAGCCGGTAACTTTTGTTCAGCGACTCCCGGGGACTGATCCAGTTTTCAGTCTGATTTTGTGGTTCATAAATGACAATAAAGGGAAGGGGATCAGTCTGGGTTGCGTTTTTATCCAATTGCCGAATAACAGTCAGTATTTCATTATCACTCATGGATCTTTTTCCACCCGGCTTGTTCATTATGTCCTGCCGGAAGGAATTCAATAGGTTTATCCTCTCCATCAATTCCAGATGGCTGAACTCCTCCCGCTTTTCCGAAAGTCCCAGTGACTTCTTGATCCGGTTGTTGACAATGGTCAAATTCCTCCGGGGCCGGGAGAACTGCATACTCTCGATCAATTGCCGGTACAGATACAATTTATTGAAGAGTACGATAATTTCATTCTCCACCACTGTTCTTTCATCATCCCCAAGCTTCGATGCGGAAAAGGCCAGATTTTGCAACCGGAGAAAATAGCTACCCAACTGGGAGTAGCTATAGCGATCCCGATCTTCACCGGTTTTGATGCCCAGTGAATGGAGGACCTGGGGGTGATTGATCAGGAAAACCCGGTCATCAACGCTCTGCTGCGGAGCCAGTAAAACCCTGGACAACCATACAATCGCCGGTTTTCCGTCAAATTGACTCCGTCCGGAAAACTGTTTCAATATATTCTGAGCATAGGTATCCAGGGGTTTTTTTCTTCCGTTTTCCAGTATCACCATTTTTTTCAAATTTTTTAAAGAACTGATCGATGTTCTCAATTGATCGTTCTGTGACCAGCCCATGGAAACGAGTGGGCCGAATAAAACCAGAAGTAAAAATATATTTCTCAATCTTTTCATCGTTCGAAACTATGCCTTTGATTTTTCCTTTTCTTCATTAACATCAGTATAAAATGAACACACAATCCCATGAAAATGATGATACTGGCAATGTAGGGGAAGAATTTTCCCGAATTTTCAACCACAGCCAAAACGCTGTATTCAGTTCCGTCTTTGGCAATGAAATATGAAGACTGATACAGGGTGAAATTTTTGTACCGCAGTGGTTTGTTCATGGAGATGATTACCTCACGGAGAAGCTCTTTGACCTGTAATTCCATCCGGCTCTCATAACTTTCAATAATACTGGATCCCGGATAAAATATTCTTTTAAAATCGATAAGTTTCAGGGCAAAAGGCAGCAAAAACCGCTTCTTCCGGAGTGAGAAATAATGGTGACTCCCTCCGACCTCAACCAGGGTTGGTCCCCGGTCCCCGCCAAAGAGAAGGATTCTCCCCGGTATTTCAACCGGAGAATGAACTGAAAAAATCAAGCCTGACCGGTTTTTTGAGGGTTCTTTATGCCCGGGTTCAGGCTTTAACTGGTGAATTCCCGAGGCATTCCTGATCTCAGCTCGGTCCTGGCCATTGCTTTTTACATAGGCCTGACAATTTTTATAATATTCCAGCACCCGAATATCCAGGTCCAGGGGTTCGATCCGAATCAGATCATCCGGACCCAAGCCATCTGCATCAACCGCATATACGATTTTCTTGTTCTGACCCGCTTTCCAGACCGCCAATTCCCAATTCCGGCTGGAAATCGAGAAATGTTTCTCCTCGCCTTCCCGTAAACTGATCATGGATTCCTGGGAAAAATAGTAAGTAAAAAAACTGCCCACAAAAAAAATAAGAATGCCCGCATGGGTCAGGATATTTCCGGTATTGGACCATTTCAGGGGAATCCTGAAAAGCATTGCACTCAAAACATTCAAGAATAAAACCCAGAAAATCAGAACAGTACCGGGGATGGGCAAAACCCCAAACAGAAAAACAAACCATGAATAAAAGAACTTCTGCTGGGAGGCGTAAAGCCCGTGATCGACCTGATAGACCGTACCCCAGATCACAACCATCAGCAATAGAAACAGGCAAATGACGGTCAATTTCGGAGAAGCCAGGAACTTGATCAAGGGCTGGGGGCTAATTTTTTTCAATGTCATTCCCTTTGGAGACCTCGAACGACCGGACAAAGCTGAGATAATGGTCTCTGTGCCTGGACAGCACGGCTTTTTTATCCATCATTTTAACGAATACCGTTTTATCGGGAAGGCGAAAAACCGTTACCAACATGGACAGGCTATCC
>DAOVIP010000230.1 GCA_030671465.1 Candidatus Aminicenantota bacterium
CACCATCAAAAACAATAATGATATTGCTATTTTTGGTTTCCTGGTATTTTATAATGAGGTGCAATATTTTTTTTCTGGCAGCCGGATCATCCAGAGATATATCCGGTGAACTTCCGATCAAATTGTTGCCGTCAATAATTGTTGGCATTGCAGACCGTATCTTCTCTTTTGTCTATCATATTCAATCTTCAACCCGGAGGCCATCCCATTTTTCTACCGGCCAGCAGATGCAGGTGAATATGAAAAACCGCCTGACCGGCATCTTTTCCGGTATTGATCACATAGCGAAAGCTGCTGATACCAAGCTGTTCCACAACTTTATTTCCGGCCAGAAACAGGCGCCCGATAATGGCTTCATCGGAAATATCTTTAATGGAGATATAATGATCCCGTGGGATGATTAGGATATGGTCCGGCGCCTGAGGCTCAATGTCTCTGAACGCCACCACCAGATCATCTTCATAGAGAAAGTCGGTGTTGAATTCTCCATTGGCAATTTTGCAAAAAATACATTCACCCATTGATATCTCCTCACATTTTATTGCTTCGCTTTACCGGATGATCGCAGACAATTTCCAGTTGGGCTCCCAGCCGTTTCAGTTTTTCAGGCATACCCTCATAGCCGCGAAACAGTTGATGGGAATTTTCAATGACGGTTTTTCCCTCGGCAATCAAACCTCCCAGCACCAGGGCAGCCGAAGCCCGCAAATCAGTGGCACTGATATTCCGTCCAGTCAATAAGGTTTTTCCCCTAATGACCGCCACATTATCCTTGACCTCAATATCCGCTCCCAGCCGATTCAACTCTCTGACATGTTGAAAGCGATTGTTAAAAATATTCTCCCGTATCCGGGAAACTCCTCTGACCTGGGTCAACAGAGTGGTTAACTGGGCTTGCAAATCAGTGGGAAATCCGGGGAAAGGACGGGTTTCAACCTCCACAGCTGAAAGGTTTCCGTTTGAGCATACTTTTATCTTATCCCGATCAACCGAAACTTCAACTCCAATCGCCTTTAAAATTTCGAGTAAACTTTCAATATATTCGGGGACTGCATTTTCAATGATGATCTCATTGTCCAGCAGTCCCCCCGCTATGATATATGTTCCCATCTCAATGCGGTCGGGAATGACGCGGTGGCAGCAGCCATTCAGAGACGATTGCCCATCTATGAGCAGGCAATCACCGTTCTCAATCCGGATACTGGCTCCCATCTTTTTCAATAGGTTGATGAGATCATGGACCTCTGGCTCGGTGGCGCAATTATTTAAAACCGTAAGACCCTGGGCCAGGGTTGCCGCCATTAAAAGATTCTCGGTCCCGGTTACAGTTTTGGTTGGGAATTTAAATTCGATTCCGCACAGTTTATCGGCCTTGGCAATGATATGCCGGTCATCTACGGTGATCTCCGCTCCCATCTTTCTTAACCCATCCAGATGATAGTTGAATTTTCTATCCCCGATCGGACACCCGCCCGGTTTGGATACCTTGGCGTATCCGTTCCGGGCCAGTAAAGGCCCGAGAATCAGGATGGAAGCCCTGGAGGTTTCCACAATATCCCGGGGAACCAGAGCAGACTTAACCGATTCCAGGCATACTTGAATGGTGTTCTGTTTGAAATCACCCTGGGCCCCGATATTCTGCAGGGCTTTTAACATCACCTTTATATCTTCGACAGCCGGGACATTTTGGAACTCAAAGGGCTTGGGACTCAGGATGGCGGCAGCCAATTCGGGTAAGGCGGCATTCTTGGCACCGGAAATCCAGACACGACCGGTCAGTTTGTATTTCCCGTTGATCACAATTTTTTGGTCGGTCATACCTGAATTCCACTGTGCTCAGATTCAAACCATTGGTTTTTAAAAAGGGGTACAAAACCAGGTTTTTAATTATATAGATATTTCTCCGGTTTTTCAAGTATATCCGTCCATTTTTTAAAATGAAATTCCATAAAAAAAGCCCACCCCCGGTTTTATTTACCGGATGGTGGGCTCGGGATTAATGATGATGATCGGTTAACTGAATTTTCTGTTGCCCTGGGGACCTGAATCCCTGCGGCGATCCCAGCGCTGGAAACGCCTGATTCTCATTTCCTTTTTTAAATTTTCTATTTTCTGGATCTGCTCTTCACTCAGCACTTTTTTGACATCCAGCATAAAATGAATCCTCTGAATGGCCAGATCGGTTTTCATCATTCCGATCTCTCTAATCATTTTTTCCATGGCTGACCGGTTAACCGTGTCGTTTTTCAAGAGGGTTCCCAGTTTGAGCTCTCTTAATTTAATTTTCGATGATTGTTTAATAGCCAATTCCTGATGTTTCAGTCGAATTTTTTCAATATTCTCCACCTGGACATCAATAAGCCCGATTTCGTCTTTGAATTTGAGAAGTAAATAAACCGGAAAGAGATTCTTTTCGGCCATCCAGATTCCATATCCCATCCTCTGATTGCCCCTTCTGTTCATGGCATCAAGGTTAACATTAAAAACCACCAGTATCACCAAAATTAACGTGGCACCAATTACTTTTTTTACCATTTTATCCTCCTTTATCCTGCTATAAACGAGCCGTCGTCGCTGCTGAACAGGATGTTTTGTTTTGCTCATCGCATTCAAACCATAAAACAAAACACCTGTTCATATCTTGCAAAAAAAGATTTTTTTTCAGTTGATTAGGACTTTGATATCAAGGTTAAATAAATCTGGATGGCATTAATGGAAGCCGGAGTAATGCCAGGGATCTGAAGGACTTGCTTCAGATGGGCAGGGCGAGCCCGGGTTAATTTCTGCCTGACCTCGGTAGAGAGACCATCGATTTTATAAAAATCCAGATTACCGGGGATTTTTATTTTCTCCAGGTTTTTCATTCTGTCCACATATTCATTTTGAATCTTGATATAACCTTCATATTTAACCGTAGCCTCTATATAGGATATGTCGGTCAAGGTCCTGTCCGGGATCAAATCCAAACCGGAAATTTTTTCAAGCTTTTCATAAGTCATTTCCGGCATCTTGAGTAAATGATAAAGCGAATGAATCTTGTTCCGGTATTTCACCTGGTGGCTTTTCAAACTACAGATAGTTTCTTTTCGCTTCTCCAGCTTTTTCAATTCCCTGGCAAACATTTTTTTGTCCAGAAGGCCAAACTTCAAGGCATGATGACTCAGACGCTCAAAGGCATTATCTTCCCTCAATTGCAGCCGGTATTCCGCCCTGGAGGTAAAAAGCCGATAGGGTTCATCCACTCCTTTACCCACGATATCATCGATCAAAACCCCGATATAAGCTTCATTTCGGTCCAGTATAAACGGATCATCCCCTTTCAATTTTAAAACCGCATTGATCCCGGCAACCAGACCCTGGGCAGCAGCCTCCTCATATCCGGATGTCCCATTTACCTGACCGGCAAAATAAAGATTCCGGACCGCCCTGCTCTCCAGGCTATGGGTTAGCTGGGTGGGTTGAATGGCATCATATTCGATGGCATAGGCTGGCCTCATCATAAAGGATTTATCCAAACCGGGAATGGCCTTCAGAATTTCATTCTGAACCGCAACCGGAAGGCTGGAGGAAAGCCCATTGGCATACACTTCCTTGTTATCCAAACCTTCGGGTTCAAGATAAAAGTGATGCGCCTCCCGGCTACTAAACTTGACTGTTTTGTCTTCCATTGAGGGGCAGTACCGGGGCCCAATTCCAGTGATTTTTCCCGAATAGAGGGGGGAGTGTTTAAGATTGTCTTGAATGATCTTTTTGACCCGGTTATTGGTGTGCCCGAGATAACAAACTATTTTATTCTCCGGTTTAAAGTCCGTGAAAAGCGAAAAGGGGAGGGGAGGTTCATCCCCGGGCTGGGGACTGAACCGATCCCAGTCAATCGAATCGGCATGAAGCCGCATGGGAGTACCCGTTTTTAAGCGGATGATTTCAAACCCCATTTCTTTAATATTTCGGGCCAGTTCAATGGAAGCGGGTTCATTAGAACGACCAGCTGCATAAACCTGGCCCCCAATATAAATCTTCCCATTCAAAAAAGTGCCAGCAGTAATAATCAC
>DAOVIP010000371.1 GCA_030671465.1 Candidatus Aminicenantota bacterium
ATTCGGGTTTCATTGAAGGGGAACTCATTATCACCCAGTTTGTACTGGCTGAGCTTCAGATGATTGCCGATTCCAATGATTCCAGTAAAAAAATCAGGGGCAAGCGAGGCCTGGATATCATCGAACAATTGAGAAAAAACAAACAGCTGACCGTGACTATCCTGAACAAGAATATATCCGGGATAAAAGAGGTGGACCAGAAACTGGTTCTAATGGCCAAGGAAAACAATTTCAAGATCATTACCAATGATATCAACCTGAGCAAAATTGCCAAGCTCCAGGATATCAAGATCCTGAACATCAATGAACTGGCCTTTGCCTTAAAACCCATTGTCCATCCCGGAGAACATTTGAAAGTCCATATTACCAAAGCGGGAAAAGAGAAAAATCAGGGATTGGCTTACCTGGAAGATGGCACCATGGTGATTATAGATGACGCCAAATCTGTCATTGGCCAAACCCTTCAAATAGAGGTCACATCGGTCCTGCAATCCACTTCCGGCAAAATGATATTCGGCAAGAAAACCTGATGCTCAAGATCAGGTCGGGAATCGGTTATGATATTCACAGGGTGGATAAAGGTACCGGTCTTCATATAGGTGGTGTCCAGGTGGCCCCGGACCTGGGTTTTATCGCCCATTCAGACGGAGATGTGCTCATCCATGCCCTGATCGATTCACTGCTGGGTGCTGTTGGCGAACCCGATATCGGTGAGATGTTTCCGGATTCCGATCCGGCTTATAAAAATATCAGCAGCCAGATTCTGCTAAAAAAAACCCTGAATCTGTTAAGGCGAAAACATGTTAAGATCATCAATATTGATTGTGTTCTAATTGCCCAGCGACCCCGGATTTCACCCTTTAAAGAAGCCATTAAAAGAAATGTAGCGGGTATCCTGAATATTCCGATAACCGATTTCAATGTAAAGTCCAAGACCCGTGAAGCTCTGGATTCGGTGGGTAGGGGAGAGGGTATTGAATGTTATTGCATTTCCATGGTGAGATATACCCGGTAAAGCGCTCACCCGAAAACCATTGAGGATGACCAAACGCAGCCCCTTAATAACCATAATCGGTGTTCCCAACACCGGTAAGTCCACGCTTTTCAACCGTTTGATCGGAAAGCGAAAGGCCCTGATCCATTCTGATCCAGGCATGACCCGGGATATTTTCAAAAAGACTTTTGAGATCAATGACCGGCCCTATACCCTGCAGGATTCGGGTGGATTCTTTCTGGATGACGAAATGATTACCCATGAGATCAATAAAAAAATAATCGAAGCCGCCCAGAATTCGGATCTGGTGATTTTTTTATTTGATGGCAAGAGGGAATTGCTGGGGTATGAGAAGGATCTGTACCTTCATTTGAAAAAAATCCAGAACCATATCCTTCCGGTAATGAACAAGGTGGACAACCCTGGAAAATTCATGATGCCTCCCGGCTACTACTCCTTGAAATTGGATTATATTGAAATATCGGCCGAACACAACGTAGGAACCGAAATCCTAATCGGGGAGATAGAAGCCAGATTTTCCGATTACCAACAGAACCCAGTAGCACATGATCCATCCCCGTTGCCGGAAACCCGGATCAGTATTGTGGGTAAGCCCAATGTGGGAAAATCATCCATCATCAACCGGATACTGAATGACCAAAGGGTGATTGTAAGCCCAATCCCGGGAACCACCCGGGATTCGGTGGATCTGGAAATAAAAATCAAAGGGCAGAAATTCATTTTTGTGGACAATGCCGGCATTCGCAAACTGCAGAAAGTCAGGGAAGATACCGAGAGTGCAGCGGTTATCCGGGCCGGTAAAGATATAAAAAAGGCCGATATGATCATATTTGTGGTTGACCTGTCCCGGAAGGTTGACCAGAATGATCTGTATATTGCCCGTAAAATTCTAAATTCCGCCAAGCCGGTTATCCTGGTCGGAAACAAATGGGACTTGGTGGAAGACCGAAAGGCACCGGAAAAGGTTTTGAAAAAAATCAAAAGCCGGTTCAACTTTTTGTATTTTGCCCCGCTGGTTCTGGTCTCAGCCAAAACCGGAAAGAATATCCACACCCTGATCAACCGAATCGAGGTCATCGACATCTATTTTCATACGGAGATCAAGACCTCGCAGCTGAACAGAATAATACAAAAAATTTTGGTAGAAAAAAAATTGACTACTGAAAACAACAAAACATTCAATCCCAAATATGCCAGCATTGAATCCCGGCGTCCTTTTTTTATCTGCTTTCATATGAAATCCCGGATACGGTTGAAAGCGTCAAGTGAAATGTATGTTAAAAAGCGAATCCTGCAGGAATTGAACCTGGAGGGCGTTCCTCTCTTTTTTAAAATTATAAGTAAAAAATGAATGGATGGAATGTGAACTGTACCAGTTTGTCTGGAATAGTCACCGGAAAGGTCCTTAAAAGCCCCGTGACGGCCCGATCTCTCTTTATACGACCTTTCCCCCATGTCAGGGGATAACTTGGCGATCAAGCTTGCTTTTTTTGATATGGATGGAACCGTTTTTGAAAGCTATATGGACTGGTCCAATATTAAAAAGGAACTGGATTTAGAGGATCGTAATATTCTGAGAGAAATTTACCAGGTTCGACAGGTAGATCATCACCGCTTAAAATTACTGGAGAAGCATGAAAAGGAAAATACCCTCAAGACCCA
>DAOVIP010000265.1 GCA_030671465.1 Candidatus Aminicenantota bacterium
GTATCAAATCCGATATATTTTTCCTGCCTGAGGCGGGAGAACAACCCGTTGGTCTGATCTGTCTGGTTGATCACAATGATCTGGCCCTGGAAACGAATGATCGACAGCGAATTTATATAATCTGAACTCATCCGATTGACCCGCGTAATTTTTATTTGAGTGGTATTGTTTTGATTTTTGATGGTTCTCATGATTGGGATTGAATCTTTTCTTGATTTAGTTGATGGCTGGTTTTCGGTAAAATGATTCGGTTCCTTATTTGAAGTTTTGTTTTTCAATAATTTGGTGCATATAGTCAAGCCTATCCTGATGGCGGCCGCCCTCGAAAGGGGTGTTCAGCCAGACTTTGACAATATTCAAAGCCTGGTCTGGTTTCAGAATTCGGGCTCCCAAGGTGAGGATGTTGGCGTTGTTGTGTTTTCGGCTCATCTTAGCGGTATAGGAGTTATGGCAGAGTGCAGCCCGGATATCCTTGAATTTATTGGCGATCATGGACATACCGATTCCGGAACCGCATATCAATATCCCCCTAGTTTCCCGGGGATTTTTCGAGACCATCCGGGCCGCCCTGGCGCCATACTCGGCCCAGTTGACCGATTCTCCGGAATGGGTTCCCAGGTCTTCAACGGAATATTGCTCTTTTTGAACAAAGTTTTTAATGGTTTCTTTTAAATCATATCCCGCATGGTCTGAGGCCAAATATACCTTCATCTTTTTTACCGACCGCACTAATTTTTTATTTCAATCCCGCCGAAGATCGTTGATGATTTGATGACCAGTCTTTTACCTTCCTTGCTGACCGGATTGTCGGTTTTGTTTTCAACTCCGCCGAAAATAGTGGTGGAGCGGATATCCAGCAACCAGGCAGCGGGAATGCGTATTTCGGTGCCGCCGAAAAGCGTTGAGACGTCAATGACCGCCCCGTTTTCATCCAGTTCGGAATCCCTCAGATCTATTTCAACCCCACCAAAGAGTACGGAAACACTGCCGCCTTTGAAGTGTTTGCTATTGATTTTCTTTTCAATGCTTCCGAATACTACCGAACCGTCAATATCATCCGCATCCGATGATCTGGGAATGTGTCGTCCGTGACGCCGAGTAATTATTGAGACACCGATGATAATAAGTATGACCGGCCAATACCTCCAGATCTCATCCCAGTCCAGGTAATCATTGGCGGTTAATAAAAATATGCCTCCCAGAAATATCAATATCCAGGCACCGGCATTGAACAATTTACCGCCACTGACCAGATGAATAAGTCCGATAATGATCAATATGAGCGGCCACCATACACTCAGGCGGAAGTCAAGGATTTCAAGGTTGTTTAATACCCACAGGACACCCAGAATGATCAAAATCAGGCCAATTAAAGATGATCCGTGAAAGACTTTTTTTTCTCTCATTTTTCCTCCTGTTATCAACGGCCAGGCCTCCCGGCCGAGTCATTCGGTCATTATCATATAAATATATTCTCTGTTTGTCAAATTCAGGTGTTGCTGGGGTGAATCAATCAATAGCGGTTGACTTTTTGACAGAAATTTGATATAACCCCGAGGCGGTAAATCCAGGAAAATTTGCCATGTCAAAGGTGGGTAAATGAATCGTGTCCTGTCTTTCTTGATTTTTATCATTGTGGGTCTTTTTGTTTATTTTATGATGCATTATTTTGTTTACAAAACCATGGTGAAATTCATTCCCCTCCTGCCCAGGATCAGGTCCCTGATAAAATATTTTTTTCTTTTTTCCGGCTTCACCTTTCCCCTTGGTATGATTTTAAGCAGACTACTGGGTTTCCATTATTTGAATCATTATGCCTTTATCTGGCTGGGATTGCTTTCGATTTCATTCGGGGTGTTTCTTCTGGTCAGACTTGTCAACCTGATTTTTCCCCAGAAGAGTCTGCAGGTTACGCTTCTGGCTCTGGGATTTATATTGTTGCTTTCGGTATACGCTGTATTAAACGGGATCAGGACCCCGGTGGTAAAAACCATTACCCTGCCGCTGAACCAGCTGCCCGCGGAAATGTCCGGATTTAAGATTGTTCAATTGTCGGATCTGCATCTGGATTCAAATAAGTCTCCCGAAATGATGGCCAGGGTGGTCGAAATAGTGAATTCCCTGAACCCCGATTTGATTGTGATCACCGGAGATTTAATTGATGGACGCATTACCGATGATCGCCTGTTTTGCCAATCCCTGAAAAAACTGAAAGCAACCCGGGGGATTTTTTCCATAACCGGAAATCATGAGTTTTATTCCGGCCTTTCTTATTTTCTGGAGCTTTCCCGGAAATTGAATTTCACGGTGCTCCGGAATGACCTAAAAATCATTGACCAGCACCTCCAGGTCATCGGGCTCGATGACAATGAAGCCAAACGGTTTTCCCAGCCTGGACCCGATCTGGATACCCCTCTGAAAAGATGCGATCCCACCAAACCTATCATTGTACTTCGCCATCGACCGGAGGGGTTTGATCAGGCAGTTGAGAAGGGGGTTGATTTACAGATATCAAGCCATACCCATGACGGTCAGATCCCCCCCATAACTTGTCTGGTTCGGTTGTTTTTTAAATACCCCTATGGGTTGTATGAAAAAAACGGGGCCTTTATTTATACCAGCTGCGGGACCGGGTACTGGGGGCCACCCATGCGCCTGTTTTCCAGGGCCGAGATTGTTGAGTTTATCCTGGTTTCAAACAGTATAAAAAGGGAGCCGGTTGGTTGAAATTGACTTATATCCTGCGGCCGTGCTAAACTATCCCATAATGATGAAAAGAGTTTTTTTTTTTAATTGCCCTTATGCTAACCCTGCTGGTTCTGCTGGTCAATAAGTCCTTTGATAAGAAACAAGATGTTTTGGACAAAGGGGATATCTATATTGAAAATTCCGGAGAAGTTGTGAATGGTTTCTTCGAATGTCAGAACCCGGTCAATCTCGGCCATAACTATATTCATATCAAGAGTGATCGTATCACCTATCGGGCAGTATGCCTGGAGGTCAAAGGAGAAAAATATATTGAATTTCACACCTCTCTGAGGAAGGATGTCAATATTTATTTTAATGTCAAGAAAACCGATCAGCAAGGTGATCCCATTGGTGTCCAGATCCAGAAGAAATCACCTGAGAATATCCAAATCATTGAAGAGCATGAACTAAGAAGTATAAAACATGTTCTGACCGTGAATGCCCGGATTTTTTTAGATAAGGGTGAGACTATCCGGGTGTGGTTAAAAGGTTCGGGACATGTGCTGATTACCTACCCGGTTTTTTTCAAAGATAGTCCTGACAAAACACTGGTATTCCTGATTTCTATCGATACCCTGAGGGCCGATCATGTTGGTGTTTACGGATATCCTCGACCGATAGATCCCCAGGTTACCGAATTTGCCAAGGATTGTGTGATTTTTAAAAATTGTTTTGCTCCTTCCAGCTGGACCCTGCCTTCGCATGTCAGTCTGTTTTCCAGTTTGAATGCCTATAATCACGGTACCTATAGCCGGGACAATGCCATTCCCGATGATATCTTTTTATTGCCGGAATTCATGTACCCCCAGCATCTGAATATCAGTTACAATGGCGGGGTTTTTTTGAATTATACCTATGGATTCTA
>DAOVIP010000358.1 GCA_030671465.1 Candidatus Aminicenantota bacterium
ATATTCCCGTTGCCGATCATCCCTCCCAGTGCTGAAAAAAGGGATTGAAGGGGAGTCATATTGCCCTGTCCGCTTCCCCTGCGGTACTGAATTGTCAACTTCCCGGCTTTAAAAAAGTGGGTAAATTGAAGGCCCTTTAATCGGATGGTAAAGAATATTCCTGCGGCAGTCAAGAAAATCAACATGGGAAAGGACCACAGGAAGGTGGCTGCTTCTTTAATGATCCGGCTGATCAAATCAAACAAGTACTATTTCCGGGTGAGTTCGTCGTAGATCCAGCCGATGTTGTTCTTGCGGGTCATGAAGTTGCCGTGTTCCTTCAGGTGTTTGTAGGCCGTGATATCAACGGTTTCCATGGCCTTATCCCGGGTTGTTCCTGCAGCAATGGCTTTTTGCACCTCTTGTCTCAGGAATTCCAGGTAGTCGGCAAATTTCAGAAATGTTTTCATATCGGTAATGGGTCCGTGTCCGGGAATCACCGTAAAATCAGGGTAGGTTTTGGCCAGCAAGCGGATGGTTTTTATCCAGTTACCGGTATCAGAGCCATTTTTCACATCAATATAGGGCGCAATGCCGTTGAAGAACAGGTCTCCGGTGTGCACCACCCTGGCATCGGTAAAAACCACCACAATGTCTCCGCCAGTATGGCCGGGTCCGAAATGGATGAGTTGGATGGTCTCATTTCCCCATTTAATCTCTTTTTTGGTTTTAAAGGTTTCCGAGGGAATACCGATACCGGCCGGGGATTCTTCGGGCTTCAGGCCGGCCATCATGGACTGGCGGCAGTTTTCGTGGGCCAGGATCAAGGCCTGTTTTCCCAGTACCGGGTTGCCTCCGGTGTGGTCCCGGTGGTAGTGGGTGTTTATCAGCATCTTGACCGGAAAGGGGCTGTACCCGTACAGTGTTTCGGACACATCATCGGCCAGGCGGGCATGGCCGGCATCAATGAGCAGTAGTTTTCTGTCAGCCTGAAAAATGGCAATATTACCGCCGGCATTGGAAATGCAGTGCAGGTTTTCGGTAACTTTCTGGACCTTTAATTCGACTTTTTCCCGGGCCTGGATTGATACACTTCCCGACATCAGGAACATGAACAGGACAATGGTGAAAGCTAAATATTTCGTTGGTTTCATGGTATATTAATAACCGTATCCCCAAAAAAAATCAATCGTTAAGAAAATTTCCTTTTTAATTCTGATTATTTGTTATGTCTGGCTGTGGTGGTAATCATCATCGTGGCTGGTCATATCTATGACAATAGCAGAGGTCAGTATAAGCACATCATCCTCGCCCGGTACAATTTCTATCTTATAGCTGTCACCCCAGGAAAACCACTTTTTGGTAATAAAAGCAACCGGTTTCCCGTTTCGGCTGAAGGTGTAAAAGTGATCGGTGAAGTCACCTCTTACGATGTAGTCGTCAGGGCCGGAAATATCTACAATATACCTGTCTTTAAACAGTGTGATTTTCTTCATTACTCTGGCCCATAATTTCTGATTCCGGTAGATTTGATACTGTTTTTTCAGACTGAATAATTTTTGTTTGATATAGGCCAGTTCATTTCCGTTCATATCATAAAATTTCAGCTTATCCCCGAAGGAAAATATTTTTCCTTTCACAAAGAATTGCGGCTTTCCATATTCATCTCTGATTATAAAGTGATCACCTACTGACCAGATTTTTTGCTTCATGTAATATTTTTTCAACATCGGGATTTGAGTGTCATAAGAAATATCGGTTTTGGGCTTTTCAAATACGGCGACCGAACAGCCGGCGGAGAGTAAAAGTAGCAATGTGATTATAATAAAGCAACCTATATCCAATGCTTTTTTTGAAATTACCATACTTTCGGATTGTTGCATGATGTCCTCCTTGATTTTTTATTGGTATCCTGCTGGACTCCCGATCTAATATAGCAATTAATTTGCCAAACTATTTGATGTAATATGCCCTCATAAGGTGACAAATATCAAAGAAAAGAGATTTATTCAGGAAAATATTTTAATATTAAACAGAAGTTTTATATTTGATTTTGTAAAAATCATATTGTAATATTTTAGGCAAGTTCTGGGGAACTAAAAAATTTGTTCTGAAGGAGGTTGGTTCATGAAAAAAATAATGATAATTGTTTTTGTGGCTCTGTTTGTTGTGAGTGTAGTTTTGCTCATGGCCGGACGTTTTCCTCACCGGGGAACCGGAGTCTCTATCTGGTTTCCCAATCACTGGGAAGTACGCCAGGTCGGTGCGGCTTATTACGGGATTTCCCCCGACGGTCGGGCAGTGGTGCAGTACATCCAACTGGCAGCCCACAACATGCAGCAGGCTCGAAGAACCTTTCGGCCGTCACTGGAACCGCAAATCCAAGACTTCCGGATTACCCGGGAGGGTCCTCGGTTCACCCGCAACAACCTCTTTTTCAAAACGATTTACGGAGAAGCCCGCCATAAGCGGGCAAACTGGGTTGTTACAATTTTCCTGGTTCAGACTCCCCGGGGCATGGGTATGCTAATGCAGAGACGCATGGAGAGGGCCGGGAGTTACAAGGTGCCCTTTAACAATATTCTGGAAAGCCTCAAACCGCTTTAAAGTAAAAAAACCGGAATGGGGTAAACAGAATTCTGGGTATTGATTCCCCTGCTGCTCATGTTTGTCAGCCATGGCGTTTCCTATTTTCATAATTTTATTGGCGGGGAGAATTTGAATGGCTATCCTATCAGGATCTCTTTATCCAGCCCTATTCACGGGTGGTGGTCATGCACATCACC
>DAOVIP010000420.1 GCA_030671465.1 Candidatus Aminicenantota bacterium
ACCTCATTCAACAGGATCGGACTATTATAGACATCGATTGTATTGAAATATAAACTATCATGATATAAGGAAAATACTTTATTGGTCACTTTCAGGGACTCGTTTTACTGGAAAGGCATAGGTGACCAAGATGGCAGTCAGGCCGGTAACCAGGAAGGTCAATAGGCGTGAGGTAATCCGGGTATCCATTCCGGTCACGCTCCAGATGATGGTAAACAACAATCCCACCATAATGGTGACGATGACCGCCTTTCCGTGAAAACGCTTCCAAAACAGGGTCAGCAGAATCACCACCGAAAAGGTTCCTCCAATCCCGGCCCAGACATAGCTCACCAGGGTGAAGATCAATTTGGACGGTGAAAAATAAGACAGAATCAGGGCCACAGCGGCCAGGCCGGCAGTGACCAGCCGGGAATGTATCAGCGATTGTCTGGCTTTCTCCTTTTTCGGACCAGGTTTCAATGCCGGTTTAATGATGTTTTCGGACAATTCGGAAGCCGAAAGAATCAATAACGAATCGGCCGTGGAAATCATGGCCGCAATAGCCCCGGTAATTAAAACCGCGGCAATGGCCGGGGGAAATATCTTCAACAATACCGCCGGCATCACATACTCCTGGTCTTTGAGTCCGCCGGGCCCGAATATGGCAATACCTAACCAGCCAATGGAAAGCGCTCCCATATAGGCAATCACGGTCCAGACAATACCGATATAACGGGCACGCCGGGCCTGGCCGGGATCTTTGATAGCCATGAACCGCATACTGAGCTGAGGTTGTCCACCCAGATACCCGAAAAACCAGGAAAAACCGGACATGATAACCACCCCGGCCGAAAATCCAGTGGCTGCGCCGGTCAGAGATTTATAAGTGGAACCGGCTTTGGCCAGGGCCTGGGGGATGGACTGGGCAAACAATTCCGGATGACTGGCAACAAATATAATTCCCACGATTGGCCCGACGATCAGGGTGACAATCATAATAATTGCCTGAATCACATCGGTATAGACTACACTGCGAAAACCACCGTATATGGTGTAGGGAATAATAATGACGGCTGTGATCAGCATGCCCAGCTTGGGATCGATCCCGAAAATGGTATGGAGGGTTTTTCCACCCCCTAAAAACTGGGCCCCCACATAAAAAAAGAAGAAAAAAACAATGGTGAGACTGCCCACCATGCGGATCTTCTGACCCATTTCGGGATGCTTTTTGGCTATGAACTCAGTAAAGGTATTCACCTGGTATTTTTCAGCCTCATCCCGAAGCCTCCAGGCGATGGCTGCCCAGGCAGTGATAATCCCGGCCACACAACCCAGCGCTGTCCAAATTTCCGTCAGGCCGGTGGCATAAGCCATTCCGGGCAGGCCCAGCAAGGCCCAAGAAGATTCACCGGTGGCCCGCTCTGATAGGGCGGCCACCCAGCCGGGCAGGTTTCTTCCAGCAATGGAATAATCGGAATCGGTTTTGACTTTCCGGCCCTGATACAGTCCCCACATTACCAGCAGGACCACATAAGCAATCATCACCACCAGAAATTGTCCTTGATGTTCCATGTTACGCCTCTTTCTTCCCCAAAAAAATATTAAAACAAAACCAAAAAAATTTCAAATGGCTAATCAGGAATCCTGAAAATAATCCCGGAGAGTACCGATCCTGGAGAGAAGTTGTGTTAATGGATCAGCAAATGCGAAAGGGGGGACTCGAACCCCCACACCCGAAGGCACCAGATCCTAAATCTAGCGTGTCTGCCAATTCCACCACTTTCGCAGGTTTGATCAGGATATCACCATTTAGGAATCAAGTCAATATGAAGGCTGGCTTCCCAATCCGTCTATCAACCGGTAGAACTTTCATCCAGCTTTCCGGCCTGCAAGTGCAGCCTGCGATCCACCAGGCCGGCCAGCTGCTCATTGTGGGTCACGATAATGGCAGTCAGTTCTTTTTCAGCAATTAATTCCCTGAACAGTTGAAAAACTTTTTCTCCGGTTTTCCAGTCCAGATTCCCGGTAGGTTCATCAGCCAGCAGAAGTTTCGGTGAATTGATCAGACTCCGGGCAATGGCCACCCGCTGTCTTTCACCACCGGAAAGCTGATTGGGCATGATCTCTCGCTTGTCCTTCAGATCCACTGCTCCCAAAATTTCCGAGGCCCGGTCAAAGGCGGTTTCCCGGTCGAAATCATTCATCAAGTAGGGAAATGCCACATTTTCAATCACATTCAATTCCGG
>DAOVIP010000465.1 GCA_030671465.1 Candidatus Aminicenantota bacterium
AAAACAAAAAATACTTGAACCGAATAATGTACCTTCATGGGAGCAGACTATAGATGAAGATGGAGATGATGCGGAACACATGGGGGGAATGAACCCTTATTGGACAGGGAGCGAGTGGCGAATCCCCTTTGCTGTTTATCATGATGATTAAGGCATCGTAGGGTACATGAGCAGCAATATCTCTCAATGCCCGGTTGTCTTCGGTAAGCAGGTAACGTTCTGAACCCAGTGAATTAAATGATGAGCCAATACTGGTATTTTTAAAGATCAATCTTCTGGGTTCATCGCAGCCGATCTGCTGGGAGGGCTTGAATACCCCATTAATATTGAATCGATCTTGAAAACGTTTATAGGGCTCCTGCTGGAAGAAGATCTGTTTAATCCGGTTCAGGTCAGCTTTCAGTTTATCTGTTTCTTTTTTAGTATATCCCTCGGCAATAATGGCCAGATCGACCTTATGATGCGGGGGGCCGTTCTTCAGAATCTCAAAGACTTTTACCCCGCCGGTTAGACTTTCCCGGTGAATTTCCAGGGAATCGGGCTGTATTTTCCTTTCAAAGAGAGAGTGGAGTTGATTTTTACGGTCTCTTATCTCGATTCTGAAACGGATTTTGTTTTTGGGATATGGAATTAATGCGGTTTCGTGAAAGGTTCTTTTTATCCCCTTTATTGCCAGTCCTGTGGTCTTGTATTCACCAAAATAGCTGTCAAATCCTTTTGAAAATATAAGGGTTCCTGATTTTATATCATAAACCTTAATATAATAACGGCCATTGTTTAAATGATCTATCAAATAGTTGGGATTCCCTGCCCAGGCTCCCTGCTTGTACATTTTGTCGATTGCGATGAACTCCTGAGTGCTATCTCCGGTATGATAATAATCGATTCGCATGGTATGGTCGGTAAAGTATTCCTCAAAAACCGGTTGTTGTTGGGAGAAAACCGGAACCAAAAGCATAAAAAAGATTGAGATATAAATAAAAAGCTTTTTCATCATAGCCTCCGGGGAGCTCAAAATATTTGCCTTATATAAGCCCTTCAATGGTTATCATTAACAGAGCCGGTGATTTTTGTCAAGCTACAGTGCCCAGACAATGAGTAATAACGTCAGAATAAACTTGATAGATTTTTTATGCATTTTACTTCCGAAGATGAAGAATTGGTAATCGTATATCTATGCAGAAAAAATGCTTCGGATAGCCTTAATAGCGGTGTCAATATCAGAATCATCAATATCTTTATGAACCACAAACCTGACCAGATTATCCGTATATTTCAGGGCCAGAACTTTTTCCTGTCTACATTTATTTAAAAAAGTCATGGAATCCATGGTTTTGATCCTGATCATGACGAAATTGGTTACGGTTTGCATAGGATCAACCTCGATATCGTTTATTTCCAAAATGGATTCGGCCAGTTTTTTTGCTCTTATATGATCCTCTTCAAGGCGGGAAATCATCTGTTCTATAGCCACCAGGCCGGCAGCGGCGATAATGCCCACCTGACGCATGCCTCCTCCCAGATATTTCCGGATTTTCCGGGCCTCGCTGATAAAATCCCTGGATCCGGCCAGAATAGAACCTATCGGTGCAGCCAGTCCTTTGGATAGGCAGAACATCACCGAATCACAGTACCGGGCAATCTCTCTGGCCTCTACTTTCAGGGCGGTAGCGGCATTGAAGATTCGGGCTCCATCAAGATGCAGGTGTAGCCGGTGTTGCCGGGCCAGCGTATAAACACTTTTCATATAATCAATATCCAGGACCGCGCCTCCCCAGATATTATGGGTGTTTTCCAGGGCAATGACCCGGGTTTCCGGGATGTGTTTCCTGAGAGCGTCACCCGGGATATTGGCCT
>DAOVIP010000452.1 GCA_030671465.1 Candidatus Aminicenantota bacterium
ATATGTTAATCATGTTAATGAGAATAAAATTAAGGGAGTGGGTATTGATTTTTACCAGGCAAAGTGGCCAAACTAGTATGCCGTCTTCTGCTGGAAAAAAAAAAACCGTAGATGGGGTATTGAATGTTTATAATCCCTCAAAACCGTTAAAGGGGAGTAAAACCCTTGAAGTGAAGGAACTCCTGAGAATAGACTCTGTTTCAATTGACCGGCAAAATCCACCTGGTTTGCATTTGTTTGCCCGGGACAGTAAAAAAAACACTTTTATCTGTGATCGTCGAACACCCCGTATGTATCGATTTTCTGCTGAAGGAAAGCTTTTGAACCAGTTTCTTCGAAAGGGTGAAGGACCGGGGGAATTTTCAAGAGGGATTTATTCCTTTAAAATTATTAATAAAAACCTGTGGCTATCACATTCCAGAAAACTGGCCTGTTTTGGTTTAAATGGTGATTTTATCAGGGAGTGGAAATTCAACCGCAATATTACTTTTATTGAAATGGTAGATGAAGAAAAATTAATCGGCAACATATATGAGAGCGATCTTTCTGAGCAGCGAAACAGGGTTTGTGCTCTGTTTGACCGGAACGGCGAAATCATTCAACCTCTTTTTAGAGATAAAAAGGCCGGTTTTACCGAAATTCAACTCCAAAACAACGGAAACATCAGGATCATCCGGTTTTTTTCCGGTTTGATTACCAATGATATACTCCACACTTATGATCCTGGGAAGGGCCGAGTGTTTATCTTTCGCAGCAGTGAATATACCATTTATCGTAAAAATATCAATGGTATTACGGAAATGGTCATACGCCGGTACTTCCAACCTGTGGCTCTGACTGATAAAGACCGGATGAATATCATATCTCAGGTGTTTTCTGACTGGTCATCAGAGCGAAAAAAATTACTCAAGGATGTTCTTCCCACTGCCTTTGTTGCCATCAATCTAATCGGAATCCTGCCCGGTGGTCATATTGCAGTCAGGCGTATAACCGGCTTCCGGAAACATGTACTTGATATATTTGACAGCCAGGGGCAATTTATTTACACCCTGAAATCTCCTCCTGAGCTGCCTGGTTTCTATCGTATTGATATTTCAGGTAAGATGATCTGGGTAACCAAAGAGCTGGAAGACCGGGATGTGTTCATCCTGTATGAAATGACCAATCTTCCGGTATGAATTCGCCAAAACCGGCAATTCTTTATTTCCAATAAGTATATCATTGGTCCGGAGCTGTCCAATCATTATTTTTTATCCCGGGTGTTGAAGAGAGTGCCAAACTGTATTATTATTAGAGCACCAATTTTTTAAAGGAGAAAATTGATTAACTCCTGAGTAGCGCGGTAATAGGAGGCGCAATGAAATGTAAACAGATTAATATATTGTCAGTTATATTATTTTTGGTTCTTTTTTCCGGTTGCGGGGTTAAATTGGACGCTGAAAAAAAACTAACCGATCTGGCCAAGGTCTCCCTGAAAACCGAGGGAGATGTAATTTATTGCTTGATAGAACCCCGGGAGGAAATCCCGGAAAACCACTTCATTATCTTCAGGTGTTTTCGGGGGGACAAGCTGTTGTGGAAAAGCGGCTATCAGGTAAAACATCTGGCTCTACAGTTCAAAGACCAGAAAATATGGAAATGCAAGGTGGTGAGCAGCAGACCCAGTCTGAAAGCTGGTGATGTCAAAAAAATCAGAGTCAGCCTGTCTCCTTACCTTCCCTACAGCTGATTCCCGGACATAGTCCCATGTCCGGTTTCTCATCGTTGAACTTTCTTTGATGGTTTTTTGTTATAATATATTTGAATTCAACCAGGAGGATATAAGATGTTAAATCCCAGGCTTAATAATCAACAATTTTCAAGTAAATCAGGTTTTAACCGGATTTTCTGGGTATTGATATTATTCCTTTTTCTGGCCCAGATCACTCCGGCTGTCCAGATGTCCAGAGCC
>DAOVIP010000500.1 GCA_030671465.1 Candidatus Aminicenantota bacterium
GGAAAAAGAGTAAAGGCGAGAGTTAAATGTCAGCCAGTATTTTTGATGATAAAAGCATATAGCCCAATGAGAAAATGCTTTCAGAGGTATTGGGAAATACCTATAAGCTTTGGCAGGAAATTCAAAAGCATCTCCGATCCGAATATGGAGATTTGGTTGAAGAATGGAAATATTATGGCCAGAAATCCGGCTGGCTAAAAAAAACATTGAAGAAAAAACGCAACCTGTTTTTTTTCACTCCATTCAAAAACTATTTCAGAATTACTTTTGTGTTTGGTGCCCGGGCCGTGGCCGAGGTTGAGAAAAGTGATTTGCCTGAAAGCATCAAAGAAACCTTGAAAAATGCCCGGAAGTATGCCGAAGGAAGAGGTCTTTCAATAGAGGTGAAATTCCCTGAAGATGTTCAGAATATCATAAAATTAGTGGCTATAAAGGTTAATAATTAAAACAGTATATTTATAAAGAAAAATTTTTTTATTTCAAATACCAAATATAATAAATGTAGGGCACATATGGAAGAAAATTCGCTTTTTGAGTTGATGGTTGCACCCTGGAAAACCAGGGTGGTGTTTACGGCAGTGGAGCTGGATATTTTTACTTTACTCTCCAACAAAGCCCTGCATGTCGAGGAGTTGGCTTCTCAATGCGGAGCGGTTCCGGAGTTGTTAAAATTCCTCCTGGATGCCCTGGTCAGCATGGATCTCCTCCATTACCGAGATAATGGATATCTTAATACTGAATTCAGCCAGACCTACTTGGTCGAAGATCAACCTTCTTATGTAGGAGACCTCGTCCAGCTCCAGGCGGATGAGTCCCATCACTGGGAGAAATTGATTGATATTATACGGGGCAGCCGAAAGAGGCGTTCGGAACATGACCGGTATCGAACCTTTATCAAAGCCATGGATAACCTGGGTATGTTGGGAGAAGCTCAGGCATTGACGGATTGTTTGGACCTTTCCGGATGTAAACTGATGATTGATGCCGGCGGAGGCTCAGGTCTTTATTCGGTTGTTTTGTGTCAGAAATATCCCGAGTTATATTCTACCATTCTGGATCGCAAGGAAACTCTGGAGGTTACACGGCAGATGATTTCCCCGTACCTCGAGAGTGAACGCATCAGCCTGAGGGAGGCGGATATTACTGTTGAGTCCTTTGGCCATAATATAGATATCATTCTCCTCTCAGATGTTATCTATGAGAAAGGTACTGCCCAAACCATTCTGGAAAATGCCCGGAAGTGTCTTGGTGATAATGGAACACTGGTTATTCGGGGCTATTATTCAGATCCGGAAAATGGGCGTCCCCTGTTTGGAGCACTGTTCGCACTGGGTCAGCTGGTGTTTGATCCTGATCGAGAAGTCATGACCATGACATCCCTGGAAGAAAGTGTATTGGAAGCTGGTTTCATCATAAAAAAAATGTCTTCATTAACCGAACGTTCTTTTATAATAGAAGCCAAAAAAAAGGGATAAGAA
>DAOVIP010000220.1 GCA_030671465.1 Candidatus Aminicenantota bacterium
ATCTTTTGAATGATTCCATAAAAAAAAATGATTAGAGAAGCTCCACCAACTGAAAATTTAATAATCTTATTCAGATCGAAGCGTCTTAAAAAGAAAAAAAGGGAAATGAAAAATAAAAAATAAACCAGTCGCCAGAAAAAAAAAACATTAACCGAACTAACTAAGAAATTGATTAGCAAGAAAAAAGCAGCTGGTATAAAATACCAGCTGCTTTTTATCATGCAGAGAAAATGTGTGTGTTTTAGATCTTGACTCTGGGACTGTAGGTGAAAATTCCGTTCGAGAAAATGATGTCGTTGTTGAAATCAGCAAGCTGTGTGCAAAGGTAGTCTCCGGTTTGGTTCCAACCGGAAAAAACTGTGTCTCTTCCTGTAGAAGCGATGGAATAAATATCACCATCTCCACCGGTCACAGTACCATGTGCATACAGAACAACCCTTCCCCATCCATCTGCAGAAGGCATCACCTTAATATAGAAGGGGCAGAACCAAGCAGTACCGGTAGTCGGTAAAGCGGCGGAGTTCGGAGCCATGGCAAGGTCAGCAATGTAAGCTTCGATAGCAGTACCAATGGATTTCATATCACCCATGGTTGCCTTCTGTTTACCTTTTTGAAGCGCAGTCAGCAAATTGGGTATTGCAATAGCGGCAACGATTCCGATAATTGCAACAACGATTAACAATTCGATCAGTGTAAAACCTTTTTTATTCATACAAACCTCCTTGAATGGTTATCGTTATATACCAAGCATAATTGATGCCAAAACAGGAATGCCCGTCATAACAGCATTTTGTTCTGGATGTCGTTTTATTTTCATAAAAATTGTCATTTATTATGACACTTTTTGTCAATAGGGTTATAAAAAGACATCCTTTCAAATTTTTACTTTTTTTGATATGATTGGCGGATGAAGTCATTGCAAGACCTTAAATACTGGAAAAAAGGACAAGTTTTTCTGGACGTTAAATCTCCGATGCTGTCCGGCGCCATGACCTGGATCAGCTCCACCAGCCTGGTCAAGGCCGTCAGTGATGCCGGGGGTTTCGGTGTTCTGGCTGCCGGCAATATGCCCATTGATTTACTGGCTAAAGAAATTGAATTGCTCAAAAGGGAAGGGATACATTTTGGAGTCAATTTAATTACCATTGCCCCCAACTATCTGGACCATCTCCATAAATCCATTGAAATGAAAGTCCCCTATATCGTATTTGCCGGTAGTTTCCCCCGCAAAAATGAAATCCGCATGGCCAAGAAGGAAGGGGCCAGAGTCATGTGTTTTGCCAGCACCCAATCAATCGCACAGCGAATGATTGAATATGGCGCCGATGCCTTGATTCTGGAGGGAAACGAGGCCGGGGGACACATCGGACATGTCTCCACCATTATCTTAATTCAGCAGGTATTGTTTAATTTTCCGGATATCCCCATCTTTGTTGCCGGCGGTATTGCCACCGGCAAAATGATTGCCCACCTTTTTTTGATGGGTGCAAGCGGAATTCAGATGGGTACCATCTTCGCCATGTCCGAGGAAAGTCCCGCCCACAATGCCTTCAAAGAACGGTATAAAAAAGCCAGGGCCCGGGAGGCCTTTGCCACCCCCCAGTATGATTCGGCATTGCCAATCGTTGCCGTGAGAGCCATCAAAAATAAGGGGACCAATGATTTTGGCAAACTTCAGCTGGATCTGTTGAACAAAATCAAAAACAAGGAAATATCCCGGCTCGAGGCCCAGTTTGAAGTGGAAAAATTCTGGGCCGATGCACTGAGGAAAGCCGTTCAGGATGGAGATGTTCAATATGGCTCGCTAATGGCCGGGCAGAGTGTGGGACTGGTTGATGACATCAAATCCGTTGATAATATTTTCAATGATCTACTGTCAGAAGCCAACCGGGAATTTGAAAATATTCAAAAACTAATATCTTAAAAATCATATTTCAAAAAGATTATCTGATTTCCACTTGGCCTCGGTTAAAATATAGGGTGAGCCGATATTGAACGTATTATAAAAGAATTTTATTTCTCTGGAAACCTTTAACAGATTTACGAAATATGAAACAAACGAAGTCTTGAAGTAGAAATGGACCGGTTCCTCAATGTTTCCTTCTTTGAAATTGAAACCGTAAGCAGAAAACACATATTGATTCTTCTCGGTATATTTCAACTTTAACAGGGAAACCAAAATACCCTGGCCGACTTCCTGTATCAGCTTGTTTAAAGATACGACCGATGGCTTTATATAAAGATTGGAAAATCTCACCCGGGGAAACAGTGAAATTTCGCTGCGGAATCCATTTCCGGAGGACCCGGTATGTTTTTGAAAAGCAATTTCCAGATTGGAAATCGCATTATAAAAAATTCCCTTTTCGACCAGATTTTTTTCACCGCTCTGGACACCTTCATCATCAAACGGAACTGAACCAGATTGTTCATTCATGAAGGGATTGTCAGCGATATTCAAAGCGGAAGACAGCCGCAGGTTCTGCAAACCTTCCTGCCTGTCCAATTTGAAATGATCGGAAAATTCATTCAAAACAAAAACCGAAGCTTCGGGTGAAAATATGAAATGATTCACTTTTTTATTGACCCGGGTATTATCGGTCAGAGAGTTCAATAAATTAAAGGCTCTGGGAATCAGCTTATAGGGATCAATATTCCGGAAGCAGGTGGTATTGCGATTGATCTCTATGATATTGTCTTTCATTGAAAATTTTAACTTCAGATTGAAATTTGTTTTTTTATACTTGATATTCAGCTGCCGGGTATTGCCGATATAGACCTTTTTGAGGCTCTGGGAAAAATAAATTTTTTTCAAAGTTAAGCCGGGAAAGGTTACCAGGATCTCGTTGATGGTTTCAACCAAATCTGAAAAACGCTGGCGGTCTTCAAGATTTATGGAATCATCAAAAATATCCAGCTGAATCCGGTCAACCGAATCAGGAAGCAAATGAGAATAGTTATGCTTCCGGTCCGGCACACTCAGGGAACAGATATCCAAAAAAGCACTCCTAATCGATTCCATCCCGGGATTGGAAAGGGAAAAACCCACCGGATCTCCATATTCCCAGAAAGCCCTGATCATGAGTCGATCTTTTTTAACCGAATGATCCGCATGGTAATCAAAAAATTGTTCATACTCATTCCTTTCCACTTTCTCACGGTAGGCCTCGACCTCTGAAAAACCCGATTTTTTACCCTGCTTCAGAGCCGCATCAATCATGATAACCCCTGGTGACATAGAGATTATTGATTTTCACGGTGGGCTGTCCGACCCTTACATTCACTGTCTGTCCGTTCTTGTGGCAATAACTGATGCCCTTATCATAGCAAAAGTCATTGGCAATCATATCCACAGAATTCAGTGCTTCAATGATATTTCCCCTGACCAAGATACTGCCCAAAGGTGCCGTGATTTTTCCCTTTTCAATGAGATAGGCCGCTTTGATATTAAAATAAAACAGGTTTTTATTGAAAAATATTTTTCCGTCTCCCACCTCTTTGGCGAATATCCCGTAATTGACCGACTGGATAAGCTCATCGACATGATAAGGCCCGGGCTGCAGATAAAGGGCATACATACGGGGCATGGGAATTTTACTGAAATCCTGAACCCGGCAGTGGCCACAGCTACCATTCCTTAATAATTTCTGATAAAAGAAATCTGAAATAAAATTGCGAAGTATACCCCTTTCAACCAGAATAAAAGTATCGGCGGTCTCTCCTTCATCATCACACACCCGGTTTCTGAAAAAGGGATCATTCCGATCATGGGTATGCAGATTTACGTTTTTTGAGACAATTCTCCTTCCGATATCATGTGGGGTAATCGAAGACATTTTTTGATAGATATGATCGGCTTCAAGGGAATGTCCTAAAATTTCATGAAAGAGGATCCCCCCATCCCCGGAATTTAATACCACCACAACTTTTCCATTTGGAGTCAACTTTTTCGATTTCTTATGATTGTCCAAGATTTCCCTGATCCTCGATTCCAGGCCACTCAAATTGAATTTCATGCTGATGGTATTTCCCTCACCCACTTCAATAAATTTACTTTGACTATCCATTTTAATTTTGATCATAATGCTATAATGATTGAATTTCGGATTCAAAATTCCGTTTCGATTGTTGATGATTACCCGGTCAACCCGGTGGGACCTGAAATCCACCTGCCATTGCGACACTTTTATGGAATTAAGAAAATTCAGAATATACTG
>DAOVIP010000134.1 GCA_030671465.1 Candidatus Aminicenantota bacterium
AGTGGCATACTGTTTTTGATTCTCAGGGAGGTCTTTGATGAGCATATTGGCATCTTTTAAGATTTCGATGGCTTTTTTGTTTTCCTTCCTGGTTTTGGCCAGTTTTTTATATATTTTGGCTTTCAGCAGCATATTCCAGTAAGTTTGTTTTGCGGCGAGGGAAATTTTGATCCAATTTTTTGCTTTATCATACACCCCTTTGTCATAAGCGTAACCTGCTGCGTAATAGGCTGACCTGTAGGCACCTGTCATCTCTTTTTCAATACCCTTGAAAACCATTGACTCGGTTTCCACTTTGACAGTAAAGCCTACCATTAATTTTTCCCAGTGGAGGTAAACCCAGGCAGAATCATCGGTGAGTTTAGTAAAACCGAACCGCATCCATTCACAGTGGGGTGCAGCCATGTGTTTCACCTTGACCCGCAGTACATCCTGGTCCTTTTTATAATTATAAGTGCCCCAGATGTCGGCCTGTTTACTGAAAACAAAGCTCCATCCAGCCTTACCCGGAACAGTGAAAAGACCATAAGTTCCGGCAGCCAGTTTTTTGCCCTCAATCATTACATCTTGGCTGAATTTGATGGTGGTGGCCTCATTGGCACCGGCCCGCCAAATTTTATCATAAGGCACCAATCCGCCCCAGATAACGCGTCCCTTTACGCCGGGTCTGTGATAGGTGATTTCAACTTCGGTCAAACCAATGGTTTGTAAAACTTTTGCCCCTTGACTGACCCTGGGAAATTTTAAATCCTGTGCCCATTGGGTGCAAATGAGAACCAATACAGAAACCAATAAAATTAAGGTTAACTTCTTCATTATTATTCTCCTTTTTTAGTAATTCTTTAAAAATTTTTTATTTTTGAACAGAGATATACAATAATAAAAAAAAAAAGTCAACTTTTCTGGTAATATATCGTATAATATTCTAAAAAATTACAAAATAATGACAAATAAATTAAAACGAATAAAAAAATTACTTGTATTGGTTATACTTTTTGCTGCTTTGGGTTCATTATTCATGAATGCCCAACAGGCAGTCATGATGAACGGTGCTGAGCTCAAGATTGCCTTAAAAAAGTTATTGAACCTGGGTAGTATGCTTTATATTGGCGCTCACCCGGATGATGAAAATACAGCGATTTTGGCCTACATGTCCAGGGAAAGGCTTATGCGGACCGGGTATTTATCCATAACCCGGGGCGGTGGGGGTCAAAATCTAATCGGGTCGGAAAAAGGACCGTTAATGAGCGTCCTGCGTACCCATGAACTGCTGGAGGCTCGAAAGATCGATAAGGCAGAACAGTTCTTTACCCGGGCTGTAGATTTTGGTTATTCCAAGACAGCAGAAGAATCTCTCCGTATTTGGGGGAAGGAAAATATTCTGGCAGATGTGGTATTTGTTATTCGTAAGTTTAAGCCGGATGTACTGCTGAGCCGTTTTTCTACCCGAAGAGGCGGCAGCGGTCACGGCCACCATACAGCTTCGGCTATTTTAGCCGTGGAAGCATTTCGGGCTGCTGGAGATCCGAAACGATTCCCGGAACAATTAAAATATGTTTCTCTGTGGAAACCCAAACGGATCTTCTGGAATGATTGGAGGCCTCACTGGAGACCAAAAGAGATCACTCCAGAAGAAAAGGCGAAATTGATTTCCGTTGATGTGGGTACTTATAATCCTTTATTGGGAAAATCTTATTATGAGATTGCCGCATCCAGCCGCAGTATGCACAAGAGCCAGGGATTCGGGGCTATGCCCCGGCGAGGTCAGTGGCTGGATTATTTTACTCTACTTTCCGGTTCCCCGGTAAAAAAAGATCTCTTCGAGGGTATTGATACCTCCTGGAACCGGGTTCCGGGCTCGGGGAAGGTAAAAAAATTACTGGAGAAAGCCAACCGGTTTTTTCAGTTTCAGCAACCCCACAAAATCATTCCTCTTTTGATGGATGCCTTGACTGAACTTAAGACCTTGCCGGAATCCCATTGGACAATCAAGAAAACAGAAGGATTGAGAAAAGTCATTCGTTCCTGTGCCGGTCTTTGGCTGGAGGCAATTGCCGACACTCATACGGTTACTCCGGGAATGGATATAAAGGTAACCGCTACCTTCATTATCCGTTCTGGTTTTTCATTTACTTTGAAGCGCTTGTTGGTTCCGGGCAAAAACAGATTCATTGAGGTTCAACACCCACTGGAGGATAATAAATCCCATAAACAGGAATTTGTTATGAAAATTACCCAAGATCAATATACCCAGCCTTACTGGTTGAGGCAGAAACCCGGACCGGGAATTTATATGGCTGCCAATCACCACTTGAAAGGTCTGGCTACGGAGCCCTATCTCTTTAGAATAAAAGTAGTTCTTGAAGCCAGGGGGCAGGAAGTTTGGTTTGAGGTTCCGGTGGTTTATCGCTGGAGAGATCCCATTGAGGGCGAGCAGATCAGAACCCTAACAGTGATGCCCCCGGTGATCGTGAATTTTACAGACCGGGTGTTTTATTTCCCTGGAAAAGATGTGCAGACAATTGGCATGGTTTTACGAAGTGGTCCTTCCCCGGTTTCCGGGGAATTGAAATTAAACCTTCCCTCAAATTGGAAAGCCAAACCACGGAGTGTTCTGTTTAATATCGAAGAACCTTTCACCGAAAGGAGGATTTCTGTTGGTATAATCCCTCCGGTAGAAGATGCGTCCTGTGATGTGACCGTGGATCTTTTGGTTAAGGGTAAGGCTTTCCATCACAGCCAGCAGATTATTGAATATCCCCATCTTCCCATTTTGAAAATACATCCCCGGGCTGAGGCGAGAATGGTTCGGGTGGATGTAAAAAGAAAAGGTGACCGGATCGGGTATATCATGGGACCCGGGGATGACATTCCAATCTACCTGGCCCAGGTGGGGTACCGGGTAGAAATCCTTTCTGATGAGGATTTAAGTAGCCGGGATCTTTCTGAATTTAATGCGATTGTTACTGGCATACGGGCCTACAATACCCGTGACATTTTAAAACATAAACAAAAGCGTTTGCTGGATTATGTAAAAAATGGTGGCGTTTTGATTGTCCAGTACAATGTGAGTCGCGGATTAAAAGTTCAACAATTGGGGCCTTATCCGTTCAGATTATCCCGAAACCGGGTATCCGAGGAAAAGGCCATGGTTACTGTATTAAAATCCGAACACCCCTTGTTTCATTATCCCAATAAAATAGAGTCCTTTGATTTTGAGAATTGGGTACAGGAGAGGGGTCTCTATTTTGCCGATCAGTGGGACCCACGGTATACTCCGCTTATATCCTGCTGCGATAGAGGAGAGGAATCCCAAAAAGGAGGATTACTCTCTGCCCGGTATGGGAAAGGTATTTTTTTCTATACCGGATATTCTTTTTTCCGGCAGTTGCCAGCTGGTGTTCCCGGGGCCTTGAAGTTGTTTGTTAATATGATTGATGGCCGTTATAAAGAGACACCGGGTATCACCAAAAAACTAGACTTATAGTTGCAAATTTCCAAGTTCTATTTTTACAGAGTATAAAATGAATGAACAATGACAATTGATAATAATATAAAAGAAAAAATGAGAACAGAAAACGAAGAACCGCCTCCGGTATTAAAATCGTGGAAGAATCTTTATCTGCTGGTGTTGGGTAATTTGCTGTTCTGGATTATTCTGTTTACATTTTTTACCTGGTTGTTCCGATGAGTGCCATAGACTGGACCGTATTGATTGTTTCATTGATATCTATTGTGGTTTATGGGGTCTGGAAGGGTAGGGGGAGTAAGGATATCAAGGGATATTTAATGGCAGACCGCAATATCCGGTGGTATATTGTGGCCCTGTCAGTTATGGCCACCCAGGCCAGTGCCATTACTTTTCTTTCCACACCGGGCCTGGCTTACAGTGATGGCATGAGGTTTGTGCAGTTCTATTTCGGGCTTCCCATTGCCATGGTTATTCTCTGTATTGTGGCCATTCCCATTTACCATAAACTCAATGTATTTACTGCTTACGAGTACCTGGAGAAACGGTTTGATTTGAAAACCCGTGGCCTGGCTGCGATTTTATTCTTGATCCAGAGGGGACTGGCAGCCGGATTAACCATTTATGCCCCTTCGATTATTATTTCTGTTTTACTGGGGCTGAATATCTATTTCACCAATCTGGTCATCGGGGTGCTGGTGATTATTTATACAGCTTCCGGGGGGAGCAAGGCAGTGAGCTGGACCCAGACCAAGCAGATGATTATTATTATGAGTGCCATGGTGGGGGCATTTTTTATGATCCTTTATTTGCTTCCCAAAGATGTATCCTTTACCGATGCTCTGTTTGTGGCCGGCAAGATGGGAAAATTAAACGCCATTGATTTCTCCTTTGATTTGAGTAACCGGTACAATATTTGGTCCGGAGTTATCGGCGGCCTGTTTCTGGCGCTTTCCTATTTTGGCACGGATCAATCCCAGGTACAACGATATTTGACTGCCAAGTCCGTCACCCACAGCCGCCTGGGATTGTTGACCAATGGATTGGTTAAAGTGCCCATGCAGTTTTTTATCCTGTTAATCGGGGCCCTGGTGTTTGTGTTTTATCAGTTTACTACACCGCCGTTGTTTTTTAATACTGTGGAAAGCCAGGGGGTCCGGGACAGTCAGTGGGGAAAAGAATACCGTATTATAGAGGGACAATATCAGAAGGCTTCACAGGAAAAGACCCACTGGGTCCAGCGGCTGGTGCAGGCCCGGCATCAGGGTGATAAAATACAATTGGAGAGTGTGGATCAGAGGCTTAAACAGGCAGAGAAAGAAGTTATTGAACTGAGAAACAAAGGTGTTTTGCTGATCCAGAAACATTCTGCTAATGAAGATGTGAGCGATACCAATTATATTTTTTTATCTTTTGTGCTGAAGTACATGCCGATAGGGCTTCTGGGTCTGATCATTGCGGCCATTATTGCTGCGGCCATGTCCTCAACCTCCTCGGAACTCAATGCCCTGGCTTCTACCACTGTGGTGGATATTTACAAACGGATGATGAAAAAGACCGCTAGTGACCGTCATTATTTGGTGACATCCAAGTTGTTAACTGTGGTGTGGGGGATTTTTGCCATTTTATTCGCCCAGTTTGGCAATCGCTTGGGAACACTGGTGGAAGCGGTGAATATTCTGGGTTCGCTCTTTTACGGCACCATACTGGGAATTTTCCTGGTGGCTTTTTTCCTAAAGTTCATCCGGGGTGCTGCCGCGTTTTATGCAGCCATCTTTGCAGAAATTGGGGTTGTTTTATGTTTCCTTTTCAGTGATATTTCTTACCTCTGGTACAATGTGGTAGGCTCTCTTTTGGTTATTATTTTTTCGCTTCCCATTAATTATTTTTTACAGCAGCGAAATAATCGGCAAACGACCGTATAAAAGCAGAACTTTGCAGGGTCAGGTCTTGTTTTTTGCATCCGGAAGTAAGGATTCAAGGTTCGATGTTAAAATATCCGAAAATTTTAAGTTTGAGCATAAAAAAACACATTGAGCAAATCATTTGTAAAAAATAATTTATATTAGTATATTAATAATGATGATGAATTTTAAGCATGGGGAATAAGAATACTGTGCAAAACCAAATTACAGTTGATTGTTTTTTTATTAGTTGTTTTATTGGTTGTCGATAAATCAATATGTTCTTCAGAGGACAAACCTGTTCAGATTTACTGTTGAGGGTGATTTGAAATGAAAAGAATTTTTATTCCCCTGCATATCCGGTTTTTGGTCCGGGTGTACCTCATGGGCATGGTTTTCTTTACCCTGTTCCGGGTCCTGCTTTTTCTCAACAACCTGGACCAGCTGTCCGCACTTCCCTCTCCCCACATCAGCCTGATTTTCCGGGCTTTTTTAATGGGTTTGCGA
>DAOVIP010000114.1 GCA_030671465.1 Candidatus Aminicenantota bacterium
AAAACCCTCTTGACCTTCTCTAAATTCGGCAAAACCATCAGCAACCAACTCATTCCAAAGTTCACAATTCTTAACTTGATAATAATTTCTATAGCTTGTGGGATATGGGCTATATCTCTTATTTGGCTGAATATAATCACCGTTAGTATGACCGAGAGATAAACAAAGTATTGATGCATCAGATTTCTTTCGCTGATCTCATGATTTTGATTCCGGTAATCACTTCTCTGGGTTTGCTTTCGTACAGCTTGGCAACCTGTTCGGGCAGGGTGCCGTCGATAATTCCGGAGGATGACACATCCATCAGGGCATGTACCAGAAATTCATCACCGCTGATCTGGATGGTAATGGTTCCCGGGGTCAGGGTGATGGAATTTCCCAGGATGACCTTTGATCCCATGGTGGGTAACTTGGTTCTGAAGGTCAGCAAAGCCGGATCAATGGGCATCTTGGGGTGAAGCACCACATAGGCAACCTGCAGACTGGCCACAACAATCTGCCAGATCAACCAGGGAATATAGAATATGACAAAACGAAAGTAGTTTAAGGGGGTGGTGATGGGTGAGGTCTTGAATACCTCATTGGTAAAGAAATAGTATTTTCTCAGGCGAAAGTTGAGTACGATGATCACAATTGAAGAGACAACCCCCATGGAAACATGAAACAAATCATAATGACCGCTCAGGAGCAGCCAGAATCCCATCAATAAGAAAAATTGAACAACAGTTTTCAAAAAGAAAATTTGCTTCAATTAATTCCTCTACTATGGTGTTGTTGAACCAAAAATTGGCAGATATAAAAAAAATAGTTAACATTGTAATTAATTTTGTTTTCAATGTCAAGTCAGAAAAATCCTTCATATTGACTTTGGCTCAATGAATTGATACATTGAACATGTCTGAGGAGGATCCCATGAAATTGGATATTGAAATTGCCCGTCAGGCATCCCTGGTGGAGATCGAGGAGATCAGAGAGAACCTCAATATAAAGGAAGAAGAATTCTGGCACTTTGGCCGGTATAAAGGTAAAGTATCATTGCGTCTGAATGAGCGACTGAAGCATAGACCGGAGGGGAAACTCATTGTGGTTACCGCCATTACCCCTACCAAGTTCGGAGAAGGAAAAACCACCACATCCATCGGTCTGTCCATGGGCATCAATAAGCTGGGGAAATCATCGATTGTTGCCATCCGGGAGCCCTCTCTGGGTCCGGTCTTCGGAGTCAAGGGCGGGGCAGCCGGCGGCGGATTTTCCCAGGTGCTGCCCATGGAAGATATCAACCTGCATTTTACCGGTGATATACATGCCGTCACCACAGCCAATAACCTGCTGGCCGGAGTCATTGATAACCATATCCATTTTTCCAATACACTGAGGCTTGACACCCGCAAGATCATGTGGAAGCGAGCCATGGATATGAATGACCGGAACCTTCGAAATCTGGTAGTGGGCCTGGGCGGGAAAAAGCAGGGGTATCCCCGGGAGGACGGGTTTATCATCTCAGCCGCATCTGAAATTATGGCCATATTAACCCTGTCCCAGAATATTGGAGATTTAAAGGAGAGGCTGGGTAAAATTCTGGTTGGCTTTTCCCGGAATGATCAGCCCGTATTTGCCAGGGATTTTCGTATCTGCGGGGCCATGTCTGTGGTGCTCAGGGAAGCCATCAAACCCAACTTGGTCCAGACCATTGAGAATACGCCGGCTTTTGTTCACAGCGGTCCCTTTGCCAATATATCCTTTGGCACCAACAGTATTGTGGCTACCAAGATGGCCTTGAAGCTCAGTGATTATGTAGTCACCGAGTGCGGGTTCGGATCGGACCTTGGGTTTGAGAAATATATTGACCTGGTTTCCCGGTTTGCCGGTTATAAAATTCATGCCGTGGTGGTGGTTACCACAGTCAGGGCCTTGAAGCATCAAGGTGGTGGTGGTGATCTGCCGGCCCTGAAACAGGGGCTGGCCAATCTGGGTAAACACATCGAGAATGTTCGTTCACTGGGCTTTGCCCCGATTGTGGCGGTAAATGTATTTCCGGATAATCTGTCCCAGGAACTGGACTGCATTACCGACTATTGCACCCGCAAGGGTGTGGCTGTGGAGTTGAGTGAGGCCTATGAAAGGGGTGGTGAGGGCTCAATGGCCCTGGCCAGAAAGGTAACGACCATTGCCGATCAATCCCGGGGTCATTTCGAACGGATCTACGAGTTGGAAGATTCAATCCAGGAGAAAATAGAAAAAGTGGCCCTGAAAGTTTATGGGGCTGATGGGGTTATCTATTCCTGGGATGCCAAGAGAAAACTCAAATTGATCTCCAAGATAGGGCTCGATCAATTCCCCATCTGCATTGCCAAAACCCCTCTATCGTTCTCGGACAATAAGAAAAAACTGAATGTTCCCACCGGATGGCGGTTGAATATTAATGAGATCAACATTGCCCACGGAGCCGGTTATGTGATTCCGATTTCCGGTGATGTCATGCTGATGCCCGGATTGCCACGGGTTCCCTCGGCAGAGCATATTGATATTGACCCTGAAACCAATCAAATCTCAGGACTTTTTTAACAATAAGATAAGGGATCAAATTTTTGTTTGACATTAAAAACAAAGACTGGTTGGGGACGGATTGTTAATTTATTAATTTTTTCTAACTGTTCGGACAAAATGATTTGATAGGGCCTTAAACAGCTTCCCTTGAAATATATTGTCAATCTCTTTCAAACTTCTTAAGCCAAAAACAAAAGCTATGGCAATCGGATCGGCCCGGTAATCCGTATGCCCTTCATAAAAACCATATCTCATAATATAATAAGGAGCCATCTCACTGAAATGAATACTGCAAAGTTTCTTTTCAAGTTCAGTCATCTGTTTTTTGGAGAGATGGGAATATTGTTTCTCTACATATAATTTTTCTTTAAGGGATAATTGATATTGAATGTTTATACTGAAAGTTCCCTGGATTTCATCCTGAAATATGGATACCTGCCATCCTTTGGTTCCACTTGCATTCAGTTTGATCTTTCTCCCATTGTAAAACACATATTGAATGTTGTCCCAGAATCTTACCCAGTTTTTTAATTCAATTTCCTTAAGGATGATATTCCAGATATGAAAAAGAGGTTTGGCCATCTGCGAATGGGTCAGGTTTAGCTTTCTAACCAAACGGTTATCACCTTTTAAAACCGAGATGATGTCTTCATCATGGGCCATAAAACCCGCTCCTGAAAATCTACCGGGTCGGCCAATATAGGTGATAACTTCAACAGGAATACCGGTAATCCTGGTTTTTCCATTCAATTGCTGCTCGTTGTGCAGCCCGGTTTTTGCCAGATCAGGAAAATCGCCCAGATCCACCACCAGCTGATGGTCCTTTCCAAATAGAGATTTAATTTTTCTACTGTAAAGTAAAGGATTTCCATTTTCTACTGTAACCGGGATAAGAGCAAATTTATTTTTTTTTGTAAAGGCGATCACCACTTCCATGCCATCCTCAGTCCTGAATGGAGAAGGTACATCAGGCATTTGATCAAGGATTTTGGGATAGAGAGGATATGATTTTTGATTATGGTAAATCTGGAAGGGTTTGTCATCTGAAGAACATATTGATTTATCGCCAACCAATAAAATAAATAATAAAAAAATAATCAACTGTAATTTGGTTTCATGTTTCATTCTTATTCTCCATGCTTAAAATTCATCATTATTATTAATATACTAAAATAATTTTTTTTACAAAAAAAGATATGGAGCCAAAAAGGATAATGAATCAAATCTTTGTTTGACGTTTAAAACACAATTCTTCTATTTCTTTAATCCTTCATTTAAATGTGGGATCCTTCAGCATTAATTCTTTGGTTATACGTAGGGCACTACTAAATGAATATATAAAGAAAGAATATTTATTTGAACTTATGGTGAACATGTACGTCTATAGTATATTGCCAATAGGATTGGCATTATTATTCAAAAAAACAATGGAGGTTTACCAATGCAGAAGATTTTGGGAATTTTCATAATTCTAATTTCGGTATTTTTATTAGCAGGAACTTCAGGGCACAAGTCTATAATCCAGAAAACTGACGACATCGTTCAGGCAGAAAAAAAATATGATCTATTTTCCGGAACCATACTGGTGGCTAAAGATGGAAAAATTCTGTATGTCAAAGGAATCGGTGAAGCCAACAAGGAATACCATATTGGCAACAGACTTGAAACCCGCTTTAATATCAGTTCGATCCAGAAATGTTTCATCGCTGTCCTGATCATGCAGCTAAATGAGGAAGGTAAGATTTCACTAACTGATTCTCTGAGAAAGTATTTCCCGGAATGTCCCTACAATTCGGCCGATCAAATTCAGATTAGACACCTTCTTAATCACACCTCAGGATTGGGAGACTACCGAAAAAGTAAGGATTACCAACATCAGGCTGACACCTTTCGTACCATTGATGACATCCTTCCCTTGGTTTATCAAGATCAACCGGTTTTAACTCCTGGTGAAAAATTCAGATACTCCAATACCGGCATGCTTTTTCTCAAGGCGATCATTCAAAAAGTTACCGGAATGGGACTAGGAGAAGCATTGAAGAAACGAATTTTTGATCCTCTGGGCATGGATCAGACAGTGCTCTTGATTGGTGGTGATGTTCTCTCTAATCGAGCTACCGGCTATACTCTTTCAAAAGATTTAGTCAAATATAGGCGTGTTCTGGAAGAACCTTCTGGCTATGCTGGCGGGGGTATATATACAACTGTTTTAGATCTATTAAAATTTGATCAAGCCCTGTACAGAGAACAGCTTCTTGGTAACGAAAGCAAAAACATCATGTTCACCCCTGTTAAACCAAGTAGATTTTATGCCTATGGCTGGATTGTTGTTCCCTTCGCCGGAACGACCGTTATTTATCATGGCGGGATGTCAGGGGGGTTCAATTCAGAATTTCGCCGTTATCCGGAAAAGGGATATACAATTATAGTATTGTCGAATTATGAACAGGGAGCCTTTGAACTGGCCAATAAGATTGACAGTATGTTGTTAGGGGAGGGATACTCGCTGGCTATCGAAGCAGAACTGTACTATCGCAGAGGTAATTTTTTACACCATAGGTATAAGGCTTATGAAGCTGCTTATCAGGTATTGTTGAAGGCACTGGCACCAGATTTGAATAAAGAAACCAACCAGAGGATTAAGCACAGGATTGAAAGAGAAATTAATGCTATTGGTTATGCTTATCTGGCTAAAAAAGAGTATGATATGGCTATCAAGATTTTTGAGTCCAATGTTCGTCACTTTCCAGAATCAGTCAATGTTTATGACAGTCTGGGTGATGCTTATAAGAAAAAAGGAGACCGGAATTTGGCTATTCGGAATTATAAAAAAGCCCTGAAAGTAAATCCCAGACAAACTGATAGACAGAAAGAGCGATATAATGAAATTTCAGAAAAACTGAAAAAGTTAACAAATAAAAAATGACAAAAACCGGTTGAAAAACTCTAGAAAATGAGAATAATCAGCAGGTATAAAATCATGAAAAACATAAAAGATAAGAGATCAAATTTTCGTTTAACGTTTAAAACACAATCCTTCTATTTTCTTTAACCCTTTGTTGGTACACTGCCCCCCTTGTTATTTATTATTGATTTTCTCAAGTTCTCAAGGAATTTCCCCGCCTGTCCCTATTGTCAAAATGTCAAGCACCGTCACCCCTTCTGACGGTTCTGGAATCGCTTGCTGGATGAACCATTTTGATCAAGTTCCGTAAAAAAGGACGATGCCTTGTTTAGTAAACAGGGAATGTTACTGAGAATAACGAATAGGAGGCGTGGATATGTCAATGCGATGTGTGATCATTGTTTTTATTATCATCTTCGGAACCACTTTTCTGGTGAGTGTCTCTCTGCCTACTATAGGAGGAGAAGGTTCCCCCCAATTTACCTTCACAACACAGGAGGTGGATTTCACAGACGGTTCCACTCTGATTAAAGGAACATTATTCAGACCTGATACTAATGAGACGGCTCCCGGAGTTGTCATTCTGGGCGGTTCAGAAAGAAGTGCCCGGAATTCTTATAAAAAAAATATAGCCAGGGATTTTGTAGTGAACGGGATGGCAGCTCTGATTTACGATAGCCCCGGAACCGGGAGTTCTACGGGAAATGCATTTCTTCAGACCAAAGACGATCGCGTACAAGAGGCCCTTTCTGCCATGCGTTTCCTTTGCATACAACCTGGTATCAGCCCAAATGAGGTGGGAATATGGGGTTTAAGTGAAGGAGCCAACATCGCCCTTCTCGCTGCCGTAAAGGATAAAGCCGTTGCCTTCAGTATACCCGTATCCAGTGCCTTAGGTGTATCTCCCTTAGAGATCTCTCGTTTTCGTATTGAGATGACCGGTCACAAACAGGGTCTCACTCAAGATGATATCCAGAAGGCTCTGGTCTTGGAAGAGATACTTTATGAGCTTTTGGCCAGGGTAGAAATGGCCGAGTGGCGACTTATAATGAAAAAAGTACAGCGATGGAAAGATGAACCATGGGATGAATTGATTGATTCAGTGAGTCGATCCAGACAAGCCCAGTCTCAAGAGGAAAAGCAGAACATCCAAAAAACTCTCAACCGAGCC
>DAOVIP010000326.1 GCA_030671465.1 Candidatus Aminicenantota bacterium
AACCATGAAGTTGTCCATAGGACACATTTCATGTATCCAAACAAATTGTTGCAGGAGCTAACAGCTTAACCAGGCTGTTCTTTAACAGATCATTAGATGGTGGGGAGTTGATCATGGATAAGCTGGATTTTATTCGCCAAATCGATGTGAATGGCAGGTCTTACCGAATTTTTGATATCAATCAGTTGGAAGAGAAAGGAATTGCAAATATTCAAAGGCTTCCGTTTTCCATCCGGATTCTTGTGGAAAATCTCCTTCGGAAACTCGATGGGCGGGTGGTCAAAGAATCCGACCTGATAAACATCGCCAAATGGAAGAAAACCTACGAGGAGCCGGTTGAGATTCCCTTTCATCCGGCACGGGTGCTGATGCAGGATTTCACGGGGGTTCCGGCAGTGGTAGATCTGGCTGCCATGCGTGATGCGGTAAAACAATTGGGCGGAGATCCGAAAAAGATTAATCCGCTCGTTCCGGTGGATTTAATTGTGGATCACTCGGTTCAGGTGGATTATTTCGGAACCGGAGACTGCATCGAAAAGAACGTGGAAAAAGAATATGAGCGGAACGGCGAACGGTATGCTTTGCTGAAATGGGCCCAGAAGAGTTTTGCCAATTTCAATGTGGTTCCACCCAAATCCGGCATCTGTCACCAGGTGAATCTCGAATACCTGGGTCAGACCGTTATGACCGCCGATGATTCAGGCAGTGAAATCGCTTTTCCCGACACTTTGGTGGGAACCGACTCCCATACCACCATGATTAACGCCATCGGCGTGCTGGGCTGGGGAGTGGGGGGAATTGAGGCAGAGGCGGTCATGCTGGGCCAGCCGTATAATATGACCATTCCTGAAGTCATCGGAATTAAAATCAAGGGTGAGTTGAAAGAGGGGATGACGGCCACGGATTTGGTATTGTATATCACCGAAATGCTGAGACAAAGAGGCGTGGTGGAAAAATTCATCGAGTATTTCGGCCCCGGCTTAATGAACTTGACGGTTCCGGATAGAGCCACCATCTCCAACATGACGCCGGAAGGAGGGGCAACGGTTAGCCTGTTTCCGGTGGATGAGAAGACCATCGATTATTTGAAGATAACCAATCGTGAAGAAATAGCCGAACGCGTTGAGACATACACCAAGGCGATGAATCTCTATCATACGGGAAAGGAAGTACCTGAATATACGGAAGTACTGGAAGTCGATTTATCCGTTATTGAGCCGGCTGTCTCGGGTCCTGCAAGGCCCCAGGACCGTATCCTCTTGACCGAACTCAAGGGAAGTTTTGCCGAGGTGCTCGGATGTGAATACAAAAGGGATCTGAACGTGGATCAGATATCCACACTGTTCAACGAATCCGGATGCCAGACGGTTCGGGCAGATGCATGCGTTCCGGTGAGCCCGAGACTTTATGAGGTGGACATCAATGGAACAGAGGAAAAAATAGGCGACGGCAGTGTCGTCATTGCAGCCATCACCTCCTGTACCAACACCTCAAACCCCTATGTGATGTTGGGGGCGGGTTTGGTTGCGAAAAAGGCGGTCCGGAAGGGACTGCGGGTTCCCCCGTGTGTGAAAACATCGCTGGCTCCCGGCTCGAAGGTGGTGATGGACTATCTCCGGGATGCCGGTCTGATGCCTTATTTTGAGGCCATCGGGTTTCATCTTGCCGGATTCGGCTGCACCACCTGCATCGGAAACTCCGGCCCTCTGCATCCTGAAATCGAAAAGGTGATTGCAGAAAATGATCTCAATGTAGCGGCAGTGCTTTCCGGAAACCGTAATTTTGAAGCCCGGATCCATCAAAGCATTAAATCGAATTTTCTCGCCTCCCCGATGCTGGTGGTCATCTTTGCACTGGTCGGTAGAATCGATGTGGATTTGACCCAGGAACCCGTGGCCCTGGACCCCAACGGGCAACCGGTTTATCTTGAGGAGATCTGGCCGACTTCTGCGGAAATCCAGATCCTGATTGAAAAGCATGTAAAAAGAGAATTTTATGAAGCGGAATACGGACGTATTTTTGAAGGCGACAGCCGTTGGAAAAACCTTTCAATATCGGAAAGCACCACATACAACTGGGATGAATCATCCACCTATATCAAGAATCCACCCTATTTCGAGAACTTTTCCGCAGAACCGTCACCGCCCGCTGACATCAAAGATGCAAGGGTACTGGTATTATTGGGAGACTCTGTTACGACCGATCATATTTCCCCGGCCGGTGCCATTGCAGAAGCCTATCCGGCCGGGCAATATCTTAAATCCAAACAAGTCGCTCCTCAGGATTTCAACTCCTATGGTTCAAGACGCGGCAATCATGAAGTGATGATGCGGGGAACCTTCGGCAACATCCGGATCAAAAACAGTTTGGTTGCACCTAAGGAGGGATCCTTTACAAAGGTCTTTCCAAGCGGAGAAGACATGTTTATCTATGAAGCGGCCTTGAGATATCGAAAAGAAGGCACTCCTCTGGTCATTCTGGGCGGAAAGGAATACGGTTCCGGTTCTTCAAGAGACTGGGCGGCCAAAGGAACCGTCCTCCTTGGGGGGCGGGCTGTCATCACCGAATCGTTTGAACGGATTCACCGCAGCAATCTGGTCGGAATGGGTGCCCTGCCTCTTATGCTCAAAGAGGGCGACAACTGGAAGTCTTTGGGGATCGACGGATCGGAGATATTCATTATCGGTGGTGTGAGGGGAATTTCTCCAAGAAAGACCATCGAAGTCAAAGCAATAAAGCCGGACGGAAAAGAGATTCGATTCGAAACCATTGCCCGTTTGGATACGGATGTTGAAGTCGATTATTTCAACAGCGGGGGTATATTGCCGTACGTTCTCAGAAAGGTGATGGATGAATAGACAATCGATTCTTTGCCCGAAGTGTAGAAAACTGATCAGTATGGATGAACCCCGGTGCCCTTTTTGCGGCACCCCGAAACCCGGTGCATGGTGGAAGAATAAATTCAATATCCGCCGGGAGGATTTCCCCATTCGAGTAGTGATTTCCACATGCATGGGTTTCTATATTATATCCCTGCTGTTCAGCCCCT
>DAOVIP010000294.1 GCA_030671465.1 Candidatus Aminicenantota bacterium
GGATTCATCGCCTGCCCTGTCATGATTGCAGTACCTGCGCGGTAAATTGCACCATGGGCTTTAATATTCAAAAAAGGATGCTGAATATTTTCCGTATTAAAGACATTCCGGAGGAATTTCTGATCTAAATTTTAAAACCGGGATCCTGATTATCGAATAAAATTCTCGTCTTTGAAGAGATAGATTCCTTAAGGAGATTCAAATGAAAAAAACAGGAATAATAGTTTTGATTTTTTGGCTGTTGGGTTTTTCAGGATTATTCGCCCAAAACGGAGAAATCGGTTTTGATATATTTCCGGAAATGAGCGGTTGGCAGAAAAAAGGTGAACCGGAAATGTACAGCCCCGACAATTTGTTCGAATATATAAATGGAGCTGCAGAAGTATATCTAAGTTATGATTTTCAGAAACTCATCACCCTATCCTATTCCAATCCCAAACAACAGTCCTTCACCATCGATATCTACCAGCACTCCAACTCCAATAACGGATTCGGGATTTACAGTCAGGAAAAACCGCAAGAGGGGGATTTTCTGAAAATCGGAACCCAGGGATATTATGAACAGGGGATTCTCAACTTCTTTAAAGACCGGGTTTACGTCAAATTAAGTGCCTTTGACCTGAAGGAGATTGACCGACCCTTACTGGAAAAAATCGCCCGTTTAATTGACAGACAACTGCCCGGCGAACCCCTCCTTCCCAAAACCGTTTCCTGTTTCCCGAGCAGGGGTAAAATTGAAAATTCAGAAAGATTTATTCTGCAAAATTTTCTCGGACACAGTTTTCTCCATTCGGCATTTGTGGCCGACTACCTGATAAAAGATGAAAAATTTCAGATATTTATTATTGAAACCGCCACTCCCCAGGAAACAGATACCATCCTTGAACGCTACTTAGCATTCCTGAAAAGGAAGGGAATCGAACACCAGCAAGATAACAGCGGTACCTATCGGTTTAGCGATCCCTACTACCGGTCCAGCGGAACCATGAATCTGAAAAAAAATTCCAGATTCATCTGGGGATTTTTCAGTAATGACATCCAGAAAGTACGGACTTACCTGGAAGCAATCGAACAAAACTTAAAAAACCATCAGCTCATCCGTTAAAATCCGCTGACAGCGGTATTCAATGTGTGTCTGAAGTAATCCGGCCCGGAGTCCAGGGAACGCGGGCCTTCTCGGCTTCCCTGAACAATTTCTGAAGATCGGTTTTAATCAGCCGGTCCAACTTCACTCTCAAAGGTTCCAGGGATTCCTCTACAATTTCCAATTGACGGTACATGGTCCGGGTGGGGGCCGAGCTGCTCTTCCAGTAACCATAAATAATATTTCCCAGACGACCCATGATTCCGGTATTGTAAGGTTCGGATCGATCCCTTCTGGTCATATCTCCGTACAGAACCTCTTGCAAATCCAGCAACAGGGATTCCAGTTTCAGGGCTTTTCGGTATAGGGCCCCGGTTTCATTGGCGGTTTGATCGAGGCCCTTTTTTAAAAGCTTCAGCTGGTTTAACGATTCATCCAGGCTTCGATCGCAGCCAATCAGGATCCGCTGAAACTCGGCGGATTTTTTCTTAAAATCAAACATCTGGTTCTGATCCTGAGCCGGGACTGAAGCCAGGTTTAGGGAGTAGCATTCAAAGGATTGGACCTGGCTCAGAGGGACAATTCGGCCCTGTACCCGTTGAAACAGGGTGACCGTATAGGAACCGGGTGTTGCCGGAAATCCGGACCGGGCACCGTACGAGTATTCCCAGGGAAGCGGCTGACGGGAGCGGAGACGGGGAGGCCTCATGGAGGGGTAGCAGAGATCCCAGGCCACCCGATGAAAACCATTGGATGCGGGTGCATTCAATCTGCGAACTACATTTCCCCGTTCATCCTTGATCTCCAGAAAAACCATTGGCAGGTCTTCCCGGTCTTCCTTTTTGATGGTTTCCCAGCCAGGAAAAACAGTATTCTTTCCGGATTTTAGTTGTTTCGCCTCGACTTTCAACCGTTGTTTCTTACTTGAGAGAATGGATTTTTTCAGATAATAGGTGAAAACAGCCCCGTGTGGGGGATTTGAGGCTGTAAAAAAATTATCTCCCTGGGATGCTTTTTCCCTGGACCCCAGGGTCTGAATCGGAAAATACATGGGAATCTTCTTGACCGAAAACAGATGGGCATCTTTTTTCAGCAAATCCTCTGATACCTGACGAAGCAAGGAATAATCATCAAATATAAATATCCCGCGACCAAAAGAAGCGGCAACCAGGTCATTCTCCCGCTGCTGGATTTCCAGGTCCCGGAAGGAGATGGTAGGAAGCCCGCCAATCAGTTTGATCCATTTTTCTCCCCCATCAACCGTAAAAAAAATGCCGAATTCAGTTCCGGCAAACAACAGGTCCCGGTTGATATGATCCTGCTCAATGGACCAGACGATATGGCGGTCCGGCAGATCACCCCGGATAGAAGACCAGGTTTTCCCACGGTTGGCACTCTTTAAAATATAGGGATTGAAATCGCCGTGCTTGTGATTATCAAATACCGCGAAAACCACATTCTTATCCAGCATAGATGCCTGGATATCATTGACAAACGACATGTCCGGGACTCCGGGAAATTGACTGATCTTTCTCCAGTTTTTCCCACCGTTTTCGCTGACTTGAATGAGTCCATCATCGGTTCCACAATAAAGCAAACCTTCTTCCAGGAGTGACTCGGATATGGTGGATATATTACCATAATAAGACATGGCATCCAGGTCCCAAACCGCATCCACACTCCAAGTCCGGTTCATGTATTTCATCTGAAAACGTTCCCGACCCAGGCTGAGATCCGGACTGATGGGAGTCCAGGAGTCACCCCGGTTGTCACTGCGGTACAACCGCTGGGAACCAAAATACAATCGGGTATGGTTATGGGGACTTATCAGTAATGGTGAATCCCAATTCCATCTGGGAGCCGGTTCGTCAGGCTCAATCCTGGGCTTGATATCAATGGTTTCTCCGCTGCGTTTATCATACCTGGCCAGGTTACCCACCTGCCATTCACAGTAAACGATATTGGGATCCAGGGGATCGATCTGACAGGCATACCCGTCCCCGCCCAGGGTAATTACCCAATCGCTGTTTCGTATTCCGTGAACCGAGAGGGTCCTGGAAGGTCCTAATTGGGTGCAGTTATCCTGGGTGCCGCCCACCACATTGTAAAAAGGCATGTCATTGTCCAAACCGATCCGGTAAAACTGGGTGACAGAAAGATTGGATATGTAGCGCCAGGTCTTTCCCCGGTCAAAGGTTTCATAAATGCC
>DAOVIP010000503.1 GCA_030671465.1 Candidatus Aminicenantota bacterium
CGGATACCGAAACCGGTGGCACCTTCCTGGGCATAAAAGGCATTGGTTTTAGAAATGAAGGCAGTCCCTGCCACATCAATATGGGCAAATGGTACTTTTTCAACAAACTCATTCAGGAATAGTCCGGCCTTAATCGAAGATCCCCATTTATAATTGGCATTTTTTAAATCGGCGATTTTTGACTTGATGCTTTCCCTGTACTCTTCGAGCATGGGCATGGCCCACATAAGGTCACAGGTCTTCTCCGCGGATTTGACCAGAATCTGCTTTAGCTGGTTATGGGTAGTCATCAGCCCGGCCACCATATCCCCAAGGGCCACCAGAATGGCTCCGGTAAGGGTTGAGAATTCAACAATATAATCAGGCTTATCAGCGGCAGCTTCAATCAGGGCATCGGCCAGGATCAGGCGCCCTTCCGCATCGGTATTGACCACTTCAACGGTTTTCTTATTCTTATAGGTAATAATATCTCCGGGTTTATAGGCCTGTTGACCCGGCATGTTTTCCGCAATGGCCGCATACCCGATTATCCTGACCGGAAGCCGGAGCTCCGAGACAGCTTTAACGATACCCAGAACTGTTGCTGCGCCGGCCATATCACATTTCATTTCCTCCATATAATTGCCCACCTTGATATTTAAACCGCCTGAGTCAAATGTAATGCCCTTTCCCACTACAGCTAGAGTTTTTTTATATGTACCGGGAGAATAGGATATTTTGATCAGGGCCGGCTCATAGGGTGATCCTTTTCCAACCGATAGAAGTCCATTCATCCCGTTATTATTCAGTTCTTTTAACCTCTGAATCGAAATGTCCAGGTTCTGCTCCCGGGATAATTCTGTAAAAGCATCTACCATTGAATCCGGGTTTACTTTTTCAGGAATTTCATTAATCATATCCCGGGTCAGAATGATGCTTTTGTTGATGGTTTCACGCTCCCATAGATCCTGGCTGGTGATCGGTTTTTTCCAATCGAATACCAGATGGATATGCTTGACCTTTTTTTCCTTTTCCTTTTTGCTCAAATAGGCATCAAAACGGTAATTGTTGATATATAAAAAATCGATGAGATTGATGGCATAATCGTGGGGGATTTCCAGATCCTGGACAAAATGAATTCCGGCTTTACGAATGCGGTGGTCCTTCAATATCGAGATGATATGGTTGGCAGATTTGACTGCATCTTTTAACTGACCGGCATCACCTGCCCCCACCATGATCATCAGTTTGGATAATCGCAATGAATTGAAAACGATCCGGTCGCCCGTCTTCCCCTTGAATTCGTATTTCTTGATGAATGGCTCCACTTCCGGATAGATTTGTATCACCCGGTTGAAGTCACACTTCTGGAAGACAGGAACAACAATCCCTTCCACTGCTCCCGCATTTAAAGCCTTTTTCTTTTGAATTTTC
>DAOVIP010000384.1 GCA_030671465.1 Candidatus Aminicenantota bacterium
TACAAGATATAGAACATAATCAAAAGATTGATGAGGGATTTTTGGACTAATCAATATATCGACTTCATAAAAATCGACTATTGCGATCCAGTACCTTAACAATTTTCTAAATAAATTCCTGCGTTCAGAAAAACTGAAACTGTGTTGATCTTCATCCATTCTATCCATTTGTTTCAGCCCTTGCAATTCATAATTTGAGATCTCATTATAGAAATCGATATCAACACAATATTTATTGGCAATTTTTTCAATTTCGTTTGGGAAAACACCTTTCCACGCATCAAAATATTCATGATATATAGCTTCAGGGAATACAGAGGGAACAATTTCCCTGGAATTATCATTATCCTTTCCGATCCAATATACTGGCTTAATATTATATTTATCTTTTAGAATCTTAGCAACATCCACCCAGGGTTCGGTAGTACAACAACAATATATCGCTTTCATTTTTTCATTATCCCAAATTCGAAACAAAGATATAGTTGTTAAACATTGAATGATGAATATTGAACAAAGCATGTTGAATGTCGAAGTGAAAGTTCATTTTTTATTTTTATGTGCTGTTTTTATACTGGAAATAAAAATTGAAATCAGTTCATTGCATTCGAGTATAAGCTTATCTACTTTATCGAAATGTTTAACAAGCGGTTTACTTTTAATAATTTTCAGTGCAATGTGTGTTTCTCTCAATTCCTTGAGTGCGATTTTCATTTTATGGATAAAATCTTTTCTGGATTCTGCTCCCTGGGCCTCACCATATATTAAAGCAGGAGCAGTTCCATATTCGATTATTTGACCTCCAATATAATTTCCATTTCTTGTATTTGGCAACTGTTCAGCTAGATTTAATATATTCACAGAAAAAGAAATCAATCTTTCTTCCAAATCATAATTTTTTTTCTCTTCACTCATACTTCAAAACTCGTTATTCGATATTCAAAACTTCTCATCTTTTTATTGAATCTTGCACCGCAAAAGTAGCCAGAGATGAAGCATAGAGTTCGTCGAATGGAATGGGAGAGTGAGAACCTGTTTGGATGGCATTGAGGAAAGCTAATAATTCCTGTTTATGGCCCCGATCCGGTCGGCTCAGTCTGGAAGAAGATACTTTATTACCGTAAATTTTCATGGATTTGAAATCATTGATGATCACCGATTGTCCGCTGCAGAAAATCTCCAGGTATTCGGCTGGAAGCCGTTTATGTCCGTTGGAATAGTAGCTGATGGTGGCGATGCTGCCATTATCAAAACCCAGACTGATCACCAGGGTATCCTGCAGGTGATCCGGATCTCTCAGGCTCTTGGCCGAAATGGATGAAACCTCACCCCCGGACAGGAAGATGGCCAGGTCCACAAACTGACATACTTCACTGATGATTACCCCGCCACCGGTTTCGGGATCATGCACCCAATGGTCTTTGGGAAGCTTTTCGGTATTGATCCGGTAATGGATAGCCTTTGGTTGTTCCGGGGAAAACAGTTTTTTTGCCTTTTGAATAAACGGAGCAAAGCGGCGGTTAAAACCAGCCATCAAAACAGGAAGCGGCTGGCTGCGGTTGACCAGTAACCGGTGGGTTTCCCAGATGCGTTTCAGGTCATCCTTGGTCATGGCCAAAGGCTTTTCTACAAATACATGCTTGCTCATGGTCAGGGCCTTGACGACAAATTCCGCATGGAGATCGTTTCGGGTGGTGATAAACACCGTGTTGATACGATCATCGGCAATGATCTCATCGGCATTGCCGGTGCTGTAGGCAAAACCGTATTTGTCAGCTACCTGGCGGGCATTGTGGCTTCGGGCCGTAATCACCCCCACCAGATTGCAATGTTTCTGGATAAACGGCAAAATGGTTTTGCGGGCAAACTCCCCGGCACCGACAAATCCTACGGCAGGGTCGGCCGGGTCGGCCGGTTTTTCCTTTAAGGTTATTTTTTTGGAAAGTTCCTTTTCGCTGTCATAATCGATCACCACGCCGCAAAAAGGCTCGGACCGATTGAGGATTATGGTGTAGATCTCCGGGGTATCCACCAGGGGAACCGTATGGGAAATCAATTGATCCACCTGTAACTTCTTATTATTCAACAATTCAATATAGGACTGCAGATTGCGGTTTTCGGTCCAGCGTACATAGCCAATGGGATAATCCACTCCCCTGATTTCATAAAGCGGATCATGACTGCCGGGTCCGTAGCCGCAGGACATGCGCAAATCCAACTCTTTACGGAAATAGGGTTTACGGTCAAAACCGGTGGCTACTTTTCCGATCACCACCACTTTTCCCCGTTGGCGGCACAATAGCCCGGCCAGGTTTACCGGATCGGTGGAGGAGGAATCCGCAGCGATAATGACTGCATCCACCCCGCTTCCCTGAGAAAATTCGGAAATGATATTTTCCAATTCCGGATCAAGGAAATTCAGGGCGGTTATGGTTTTCAACCCGGCCAACGCATTGACCCGGGCTTTATCACTGTCAACTCCCACCACATCCACGCCGGCAGCCTGTAATACCTGGATGACCAGCCGGCCGACCAATCCCAGTCCGATCACCA
>DAOVIP010000178.1 GCA_030671465.1 Candidatus Aminicenantota bacterium
TATACTCTTTTTTTAAATTATTGATTTTTATCAGAACATTTCCATGTTCTTCTTTTAAGGTTTCACTGCCATTTTTCAGCACTTTTGCATATTCATCCTTAAAAATTCTAATATTCTTCTCAACGGTTTTTGCATATTCATCCTTTAGCGTATTGAGTTTTTCCAGAGCATGTGTTAATTCATTTATCAAACTGATTGTTCCCTTCTCCGCTGCAGCGAGATATTCTTTAGTAAGGTCTTTAAGAAGTTCTTTAACGGAAATTATTCTATTAATTTTATAGGCATTGGATCCTGCAAATGCAAATCCAGTTCTAAACTTACCCTTCCTTGCATTATTCAAAGCAATTGAAATACAGTACTTGGCATTTTGTGCATCACAGCTATCAAGGCATCTCCAGGGACAGGTGAAAAATTGTTTTTTACCTGAATCGATATTCTCGATAAAATTGTTCTTTATTGCCCTTCCCAAAAGGCCGACTGGGCTTTTTATTATAACAATATCTTTCTGGCTGCACTCGAGGTATGATTTCTTGAATCTTGTATCTGCATCACATTCATGAGTAGCAACAAATCTTGTTCCCATCTGAACGCCCGCTGCTCCTAAATTGAGAAACTTGTAGATATCTTCACCTGTAAAAATACCACCTGCAGCAATCACAGGTATCTTTCGATTGAAGATTTTCTCAAATACTTTTGCCTCAGCTATTACTTCAGGCAAAATCTTCTCGAGCTTATGATCCGGATGGTCTATTTGTTCCTTCTTAAATCCCAGATGGCCACCCGCGTCTGGGCCTTCAACAACAAGTCCATCGGGAATGTCATTATAGTTCTTTTCCCAGTATCTAAATATGAGTTTAGCAGCCCTTGCAGAACTCACAATAGGAACAAACTTTACATTTGACTCTCTTAATTCCTTTACCGGTATTTCTTTAATTGGAAGTCCTGCTCCCACAAAAATCACATCAACCTTCTCTTCTATGGAAACCCGCAAAAGATCTCCAAAATCCTTGACAGCCACCATTATATTCACGCCAATAATGCCACTGCTTTTCTCCCTTGCTTTCCTTATCTCTTTTCTCAAAGCCCTTTTGTTTGCACTCCTTCCGTTTTTAAAATAATCGGGTTCCAGCATTCCGATGGCATTGGCGGCGATTACACCAACTCCTCCCTCTCTGGCCACAGCAGAAGCAAGACCAGATAGAGAAATACCTACTCCCATTCCGCCCTGTATGATAGGAATATCAGAGATTGAGTCACCTATCTTCAACTTTGGGACTTTTACCTTTGGCAGCTGAAATTTATGTAAAAGCCAGTCTGGTGTCTCTATTTTTGGTAACTTAAACATGGATGTCTCACAAGTACAATGCTCAGGTAATCCTTCAAACCATTCTCCTATTATGAAAACTTAAGTATAACATAAAAAATAAATTCTTCCAATAAGATGTTGTCATCTTTCATTCAGCTTCTTGACCCATTCTCTTCAATTTTATTCAGTATATGATTTTTTAATATATACTGATGTCATGATTCTTAATAATGCAGAATAGTTTGGAATGAATTCCAATTTATCTCCCACAAGGATTTTAGAATCACACTTGACTATTAAATGGTCGCTGCTGGCTCCTAATATTTTTATGTTTTTTTTAATAGGTGTCAGACCATCAGGGTCTACATCCTGCCTTCCCACATCGAGTATTGCCCTGGATATTATACCTTCATCTTTGAATTTTGGAACTTTACCGAAAGCATCTTGTGAGATTTTACCATCAGGAATTGAGCTTTTTTTTTCGAACTCTATTACTTCAGCACTCAATATAAAAGAGTCGAGGTGTAACCCTGGAATATGTTTTCTTGACAGGGTTTCGAGGCCTAACATTATAGATTCACCTAACCTTAGGTGGTTTATTTTATACATGTTATCGGAATTTCTCATCCAACAGATATTGGCAGAATTTCCCCCTGAAATCCATTCGATGTCAGGGAAATTTTCTGCAATCTCACTCAGAGTGCGCATTTTATTATCCGACGGTACGACACCCCCATAACATGCAAAATTTGAACCTATTCCTTTCAGATATACATTATCCATTTTATATATTCTTTTGGAAATTTCCAAAGCCTTTTTAAAACAAACACCTTCACGCAGATCACCCATCTCAATCATTAATACAATTCCATGATGTTTTTTTTGCATCTTTGCTTCTTTATCAATCATTGAAATAATGTCTGCACTTGAGTTAAGACTATAGTCAGAATATTTTACAACCTCGCTGATTTCACCTTTAGCCGGGAGTCTTAAAAGAAGAAATTTTGAGTTTATACCGGCTTTTTTAAATTTTCTTATATTGTATATCCTGGAGTCACCAATAATTTCTGCTCCATTCACTTCCAGTCTCTGAACTATATTTATGTCTCCAGCAACAACCTTTACTACCGGTGTGATAATTATATCTTTCTTTTTTGCATATTCTTTTAAAGAGAGATAGTTCCCGACTATTTTTTTCAGGTTTATTTTTATTTCACTCAACGTAATATTTTTTTATAGAATTCAACCTCTTTTCGTGCGATATCAAGCTCAGGATTGGCTTCTAACAGGGCCCAGCCTGGAAAGCTGTTGATTTCGATAATGTAAGGTTTATAATCCTTACCTGAAAGCATTATGTCTACTCCGGAAACATCCAAACCTAAGATTTGGGTTGCTTTTATTCCGATCACTTTTGACTCTTCCAAGGCTTCTTTTAGTTTAAGATTTTTTTCTGCAATGGAGTCTATCGACTTAATCTCTTCAGTTTTTGTTTCTGGGTTGTAAAAAAAAGCGGCAGTTCCGACAATTTCTCCCCCTATTGTATGTATCCTTAAGTCAAAATCATGGTCCCCAAAAACTTTTGAAAATTCAATTTTTTGTTGGACCACATAACCTGGTGAATGTAATTTTTTCAAAGTCTCTTCTAAAGAATTGCTGATGTCTTTTATATTTCTACTTTCTTTTATATCTGATTTTAGCAGATATCTGTTTTGTTCTTTAGTGATTATGTAAATTCCTTTACTCTCCGCACCACTTATTGGTTTGAACACCACACCTTTATATTCTTCAAGCATATCTGATATTATTTTATGATCTTTTTCTTCTGAGAGATATACCGTAAATGGTAGATTGTTGAGCTCTTTTTCAAGTTTTTTGTACTGTTTTTGCTTATTTCTCTGAAAAATTACAGCCTCAAGAGAATTGACCTCCCTTATCGGCGTATTAACAGAATTTATGAATTCTTTCCAGCCATTAACATACTCCTCAAATATCTGCAACTTTGCCAGGCTTTCTTCTGTTCCTGTGTCAATCAGGTTTTGCATCTTTTGGTTGAATGTAATAAAGTTAAATGGGAATATGAACCTGAAAAGAACTTCTCTGTCCTGCATCTTTAAGAATTGTTTCAACTTTTTTGATGCATATTCGTGCTCGTAGTCGAATGCACAGACTTCTATATACTTGAAACCTTCTTTTGAAGCTTCAACTTCCAGGGGAGTAATTCGTTCATTAGGCCCAACAAAAACAATCAGTTCATTCATTTAAATTTCTCACTTCAAAAAATAATTTTAATTGAGCATTATAAATTAAATATGTATACATTTCAACTTATTATGTGAATAATCAAAGACTTGCAAATCTTCGTTTGACGTTTAAGGCACAATGCTTCCATTTCTTTAACCGTTTGTTTAAATGAATGTTGCCGTGCAAGACCTGACCCCTTTTTAAGGATTTGTATTTTTATTTTGTTTGTTGTAAGTTAGGTTTAAACCATCAAATATAATTTTAAAATATTAGAAAAAAGATGAGGTCAATTAAATGGGAAAGAAAAAAATAAATATTATCGGGGCAGGAATGACCGGATTATGTGCCGGGTCTTACCTGCAGATGAATGGATATGATACCGAGATATTTGAACTTAACAATCAGTCGGGGGGGCTGTGTACTGCCTGGGAGCGTAAGGGATACACCTTTGATGGATGCGTCCACTGGCTGGCTGGTTCTTCGCCCGCAGATCCATTTTATTCTTTGTGGGATGAATTGATTGACATGAAATCACTTAAATTTGTGGACCCGGACATGCAATTCAGGTTTGTCACCAAAGGAGGGGAGGAGCTGAATTTATACAGTGATATTGATAAACTTAGAGAGGAATTATTAAAAAAAGCACCGGAGGATTCAGCTTTTATTAATAAATTTATGAAATCAGCGGTAAAACTTAGAAAACTTGAAATGCCTCTTGAAAAAGCTCCGGAAGTGATGGGGATATGGGATAAAATAAAAATGATAGTTAAAATCTTACCCTTAATGCCCACAGTCATGAAATGGGGGAAGGTTTCTGTAGCGGAACTGGGTAATAAATGCAAAAATCCACTTCTCAGAGAAGCTTTCACTTATAATGAACTTTTCAGCACATTTGCTTTTTTGGGTTTATTAATGTCATTTGTTTGGTTTGACAAAAAAACTGCCGGGTATCCAATTGGAGGTTCCATACCCTTTGCCAGATTGTTTGAGAAAAAATATATTGATCTGGGTGGAAAAATACATTTCAGTTCAAAGGTAACCAAAATTTTAGTAAAGGATGGTTCAGTGAAAGGAATCCAGTTGGATGATGGCCGGGAATACCTGGCAGATATCGTTGTTTCTGCTGCTGACGGCTATGATACCATCTATAATATGTTGGGGGGTGAATATACCGACAAAAAAATAGACACCCGATACCAGGGTAAGGATAAAATGCTTACTCCTTTTCCATCCCTGGTGTATGTGTCTCTTGGCCTGTCAAGAGAGTTGAATGACCTGCCCCATCAGGTAGTTTATCAGATTGAAGAACCGATTCTGGTGGATGATAAGAGGAAGCATTATGCCTTGAACACAACCATTTATAATTTTGACCCTACCTTGGCTCCAGAGGGAA
>DAOVIP010000359.1 GCA_030671465.1 Candidatus Aminicenantota bacterium
ATATTGGGATCCAGGGGATCGATCTGACAGGCATACCCGTCCCCGCCCAGAGTAATCACCCAATCACTGTTTCGTATTCCGTGAACCGAGAGGGTCCTGGAAGGCCCTAATTGGGTGCAGTTATCCTGGGTGCCGCCCACCACATTGTAAAAAGGCGTATCATTGTCCAAACCGATCCGGTAAAACTGGGTGACAGAAAGATTGGATATGTAGCGCCAGGTCTTTCCCCGGTCAAAGGTTTCATAAATGCCCCCATCGCTTCCACAGAGCAGAAAATCCGGCTCATTGGGATTAAAAGCCAGGGCATGGTTATCACCGTGCTTATAGAGTTCGGGAATACGTCCCCAGGTCTTTCCGCCATCCTCACTGACCAACAGACGATTATCCATGGCATAGAGGCGGTCAAACCGATGGGGACAGCAAAAAATCTCCTGGTAGTAATGGGGTCCGGTACTAAACATGGTGTATTCGCTCATTTTACTCCAGCTCCCACCACCGTTATCGGAACGATAGAAATTAACCTTTCGAATAGCGGTCTCAACCGAGGCATAAATCACATCGGGTTTCTGAGGCGATACAGCCAGAGCAATCTGACCCAGGCTCTCATTCGGCAATCCCTTGATCACCTTTTTCCAGGATTTGCCACCATCAACAGTTTTATATATGGCTGATTCCGGACCTCCATTGACTAGGGCAGCCACATGCCGGCGGCGCTGATGAGTAGCCGTATAAAGAGTATCAGGATTTTCAGGATCCATCACCAGGTCCGTGGCTCCGGTATGGGGGCTGATTTTCAAGGAATGATCCCAGGTTTTACCCCCATTAACGCTTTTGAATACACCCCGCTGTCCACCTGCGGACCAGAGGGGACCCTCGGCGGCTACATAGACTGTATCGGGATGGCGGGGATCAATCAATATACGAGCTATGTGTTCGGATTTTTTCAGTCCCATATTCGTCCAGGATTTACCCCCATCCAGAGATTTATACACACCGTCACCGTAACCAACATGGCGTCCGCTGACGTTCTCTCCGCTGCCCACCCAGATAATCAGCGAATCATTGGGATCAATGGTTACACAGCCAATCGAATAGGAGGTTTGATCATCAAATATCGGATTAAAGGTAATTCCGGCATTCACCGTTTTCCAGACCCCACCGGACCCAACCGCCACATACCATACATTGCGGTTATGTCGATCAATGGCAATATCCGAGATCCTTCCCGACATCAGGGCCGGCCCAATAGCCCTGAATTTTAAGCCGGAAAAAGCCCGGGAATTCATCAATGATTGATCGGATTTGTTGGATTTCTCCGCCGAAACCCAACCCGATGTCAACAACAATAAGCCCAGCAATAAAACCAAAATATTTTTTTTCATCTGATGACCTCCTCATCCTGGAAAAACAAACAAAATTAATGTTAACACAACAGGAAGCCCAACTCAACAATCGGTCAAAACCCAAAAATCACAGAAGCGTCGGGTAATTACGGTTAATTTTTTTTCTTCTTTTTTATCATTTATTCAAATCTCAAAATATTGAATTATAAACTTCTTTTATACAGCTTCGATGGTTGAAGGTGGCTTTGAGGTTATGTTGTAGGTGACACTGACAACATCGGAAACCTCCATGATAATCCGGTCTGCCAGATTTTCAAGAATATCAAAAGACAAACGGGTGGGTGTGGCGGTACGGGCATCAATACTCTGCCAACAACGTACTTCTATTTGTTGTCCAAATTGCCGTTGATTGTTTTTGATTCCGGTTACCCGATCCTGATGAAGAATGGCCATATATTGAAAGGCATCGGTATCTGCAAGAATTTTTTCCACCACTGCTGTTGCCCGGCGGACAATTTCGATTCGCTCTGGTGTGGCCTCTCCTATCACTCGGGCAGATAATGCCGGACCGGGAAAGGGAATACGGTTAAATATCTCTGAAGGAAGCCCCAGGGCTTCTCCCAGCTTTCGAACCCCATCCTTTCGAAGTTGAATCAGGGGCTCCAGGATACGGTATCCAAATGTTTCCTCCGGATCAATTCCCAGCTGTTCAAACACATTATGCTGTCGCTTGATTCCGGCTACCGTTTCATCCACATCAGTCAGTATGGTTCCCTGGAGAAGAAAACGGATATTCCTCTCTTTTACAATATGGCCGAATACTTTCTTATAAAAAGCCTGGGTAATGGCTTCCCGCTTCTTTTCAGGATCAACAATCCCTTTTAGGGCGTTAAAAAAATCGTCCCGGGCTTCCACGACTTCAACCTTCACCCCCAGCGGACGGAAAACAGCCACCACATATTCAGCCTCCCCCTCCCTCATCAGCCCGTTCTGAACAAATATGGTCTGGAGACGATCGCCCAGCGCCCGGTGCCCCAACAGGGTTACCACAGAAGAATCCACTCCTCCTGACAGGGCATTGATGGCCATTCCCGATCCCACAACCTCTCTTATTTGCTCTACTTTTTCCTGGATGAAATACTGGGGGTTCAATTTCTCAGCACTGATTTCTTCAATCATCTGTGATACCTCCTTAAAAAAATTTTAAACCATGGATCAGACCAACCAATACATTATTTGGTTCAGACATCAATCCGGTCAATAACAAAATCAAGGTTGAGTTTTCTTAATGTGTGATTTGATGGGCGGGTGGTTCGGGGATTCCAGCCCCGATCTTCATAATACCGGGTCATCATCTGACTGAATTCATGCCGATCCAGAACCATCCCCTTTTTGAGTCCGAAAGTTAATGGCTCTTCAA
>DAOVIP010000363.1 GCA_030671465.1 Candidatus Aminicenantota bacterium
AAATCAGACCCTTCTTCAGGGGCGGGGCTAACACCAGCTCATCAAGAGGCCAGTCAAAATCCGCCTCTATCAATTCATCGGCAAAATCCGTTAAAACCGATGAAAAATATTCCGATGATTCCCGGGAAAATTCGCATGGCAGGTTATCGATGGCCATCACGCTCACCCCCTGCCGAACCACACCATCCTGGAACACATCCTGCCGGGCCAGGTAGGTGTAGCATGGGTTATCCGGCATGGTAGCTTTGTACGTAATTTCAATGGAACCCTCGATGTCACAGCTGATATCTCCGATCACCCTCAGATTGAGGTTGGATTGCAAAATGGTTTGATCCTTTATGTATTGCTTGGTCACCAGGCGGGGGTAATCTTCGGTCCAGTATATGCAGTTGACCAGCACCTGCAGATAGGGAAGGTAGTCTTCAAACTGGGACTCATACTTCTGGGGAAAATCATAGTAATCCTGCAGGTCAAAACTGCCCTGCTTGGGCTTCACCAGATCCTCCTCCTTGAAAACCACCTTGTAGAGATGATACCGGTCGGCAACAAAACTCTCGGCCATTCCCTTCAAGGTGAGCGGGGAAACAACCTTGTGGGGGAGCAGGTCAAAAATTTCCTGGGCACCCCTGGACACGTTTCCGTAACCGGCAAATCCAATCACCAGGGGGCATAGTTCCTGGGGAAGCCCCTGGCTGTTGATCTCCTTGCCCAGTTCAGCAATCTTCTCTTTGGCTTCCTTCAGGGAACCGTATTGATAGGCCTGTTTGACTTTTTCAAAGGGGGTTTCAAATCCCTGTAGTTTCAACTTTTGACCGAAACAGTGGAGGGTTTCGATCATTCCGGCCAGCCCGGCGTATTCACCGAAAAATATCAACCTCCGGTTGCGTTCATCCATGATGCGTTCATAGTCAATGAGGTTGGTCTTCAAATCCTTGAGGCGCTGCAGCATATCCATGTTGTAGTCCTGTCCCTTGATGGTGTGGGAAAAAAACACATAGGTCTTCCCGGGCTCCAGGAATTTCAGAGGAATCTCCTTGATGGCAAAAATAACCCTGGCCTGGCTCAGATCCTCGTTGATTTCCGCCCCGGCCCGGCTGTATTCAGCGTCTGAAAATACCCTGATCTCGGATGGCTGGACAATGGTGTGAATGCCGTATTTATCCTTCAATTCCCGGACATGTTCCGGGGTAAAGGGGGTGCGTCTCTCCCACTGGTTTTTGCTTTCTCGTCTTATTCCGATTGTCTTCATGATTGCACCTGTTTGAAATTAAAGTAGAAATGTATCAGAGTACCGGTATCAAGTCAACACCATTCTATTTTCTTTTCATTTTTTTCTCAATTTCATTCAGACCCAGCCGGATCATGATGGGACGTTGATGGGGACAGAAATCGGGATTGGAGGTTTCTAACAAATCCCGGACCAGATCCACCATCTCCTGGGGAAGCAGTTTGTGATTGACCTTTACCGAACCCTTGCAGGCGATTTCCGAGAGCACCCGGTCCTCAAATCCGGACTCCTCCTCTTTTTTCAAATGAAGGATCCTGACGATCACCTCCCGGACATGTCGCTCTTCCAGAATCCGTGGAAACCGTTTCACATCATAGGCATTCCCGCTCAGTGGCCTGATTTCGAATCCCATCTCCCCGAGCAGATCTTTTTTTTCTTCCTCCAAAAGGACCTGCTCCGAAGTAGTCAGTTCCAGTACCATCGGAAACAGGGGTAAGATGGAGACCACCTTCCGGTTCTGGTACTGTTTTTTCAGCCGCTCAAAGCGGATGCGCTCATGGGCATTGTGCTGGTCGATGATGAGCAGTTCCCCGTCTTTTTCCACAATGATATACGAATTTCGGTACTGCCCGATCAGGGAAAAATCATCATCCGCGGTGGTCCAGGATCCGAACAGTCCGGACTCCCGGGATGGGTCAACGTCAAACTGGTCCGGGTAGTCATCACCCGCAAACGGTCCGGACAGCGACTTACGGTCCTGAAAATCCGGCAGGGAATCCAGCCCGCTGACAGCTCCGGGCATGAACCCCGGGCCGGCCATGGACCGGTCAATGGCCTGTTTCAAAAATTGAAACATGAAACCGGAATCCCTGAACTTGATCTCCAGCTTCATGGGGTGGATATTCACATCGATCTGGTCGGGGGGGACTTCAAACATCAGGATGGCAACCGGGCTGCGGCTCTTCTCCAGGTATTTTTGATAGGAGTGGTTCAGGGAGGAGATCAGGGTTTTTTCTCGTACCGGCCTTTGGTTGACGAAAAAGTACTGGCGCTTTTTAGTAGCCGCCCCGGTATTCAGCCTGGATGCAAACCCGCTCAAACAAAAAGGCGGCTGCTCCAACTGTACTTCCTGGAGGGAATCTAAAAAATCCTTGCCGAAAACCTGATAAATGCGGTCTTTCAGCCCGCTGGTTTTTTCATAGCCAAATACCGATTTGCCGTTGTTTTCCAAGGAAAAGGAAATATCATAATTGGCCAGGCAATACTGTTCCAAAAAGGCCGTGATCCTATTGAGCTCGGTCCGTTCACTCTTCAAAAATTTTTTTCGTACCGGAAAATTGTAAAACAGGTCCCTGACCTCAATCAGGGTTCCCTGATTGAATCCGATCTCCTGCCGGGAGATCATTTTCCCTTTTTCAAAAACAGCAGCTATCCCCTGGCCCTGCCGGTTATTGGCTGATTTCAGCTCAACCCGGGATACCTCCAGTATGGAGGGCAGGGCTTCCCCCCTGAAACCC
>DAOVIP010000440.1 GCA_030671465.1 Candidatus Aminicenantota bacterium
AAATTAATTAAAATTAATTTAATATATTAATATACAAGGGGCAAACGGTGTTTGCCCATTTTTATAACCTTAATAAAAGAATGATATACCCATTCGGGCGAATTGCCATTCGCCCCTACACTTTTCAAATCATTCATCACAATTAGATCCGAATCACAATTGAATAACACGAATAACCTGAGCAAATACCCATCGAATTACCCGTTTTTCTACACTTTACGTCTCAGGTTTTTTCTTCCAAGTTTATTGAGCATGAGGGAGTTTCTTCCGGGCCTGCCATTATTCCCTTTGATTTTTGGTTTTTGTTTGCTATAATTCAGAATACCATTTTTTTTAATAGTAAAATGAAATTCAGAGTGAGGACGATAATGAAAAAAATCGCCTTAATCTTTTTGTTATTCATATTTATTGTTGGCCTGCATCTTGTTGCCAAAGATGAAGTCCTGTTGAAATTGCCGGTTCGGGTGATATCCAAAACCGGGCCCGAACTCAGCCTGAAAAAAAATGACTTCAGTTTTTACATCAACAAACAGAGAAAGGAGATCATTGACCTGCTGGGGCAGAAACGTTCACTGGATCAAACCGATGAACCGAGAAATTTTGTTTTAGCCTTTAACCTGACCGAATACGGCCAGCAGATCTCGAATGGCATCACCCATTTTGTCAAAAATGTTCTGCAGAAAACCGATAACCTCATCATTCTCACTCCGGTTAAAATGTACCGCATTGCCGTATCCAATAAAAAAATCAAAATCATCGAGGATATCAAAAAAATTGTGAAAAAAGATTCGCTGGTTTTCAAGAAAAATAAGGTCTCCTCCCGGGAAAACCTGCTTAGGGAGATCCGGAAAGTCAATCGGGGAGGCAGTATCACCTCAGGAGGAAGAAGCGGATCCACCACAGACCTGACCACCAACACCATCATGCAATTTTTAAACGATTACAGCCGGGAATGGAGCAATTACAAGACCAAATTCCTGTTTCCGGACATGAGGCAGTACACATCGCTTGCCATGTTGCTGGCCAAACAGAGCGGGGAAAAATGGTTCATCAATTTTCAGCAGCGGGAGATCATGCCGGCCCTGGGAGAATTCAAAAAAGCAGCGAACAATATCCGAAATTACCTCACTTCGGTCACTTCAACCGAAGCACAGGCCACAGCCGCCTCCATCTCCAGTGGACTCCTGACCCTTGAAAAATCCATGCTCGTTTCCGAAAATTTTCCCAGGCAGATAATTTACAACCTGCTGATGGGCGCCAACCTGAGCTACAATGTAATTCTGTTCAGAAGCCTGCGCCAGGATATCAGCACCCCGGATGATCAATCACCCGATTATGAAGGCATCCTCAGGGAATTCTCCAAGCAAACCGGCGGGGTGGATATCGATACCACTGACTTGAAAGAAGGGATAGAGGCCATCCGAAAAAACAAAGATTTTTATTACCACCTGATTTTTGAATTTGACGGTACCGTGGAAGACAAGGATATCAAAGTGGAAACATCAATCCCCGGAGCCAACATCTACTATAAAGACAAATTTTTCAAGAGCGAAATCCAGAACCTGATTGATTATCTGAAAGAACCCAAAATCAATATATCCGACTTTTCCATCAATGGATACCAGATCAAGTTTACCATTGCCGATTTCAAAATTGACAAGGTGGAAAATCAAAAGGCCGGATTAATGGCGGTCAAGATCGAGTTAGTGGATGATCAGCACAACACTGTTTTCAAAACTTCCAAGACCCTGAAATCGGTGAATAAATCCATCACCATTTCACTGCCCCTTCCCTCCACACACAAGGGGTATTTTCAACTCCACATACAGGCCAGGGATTTGCTTTCCCAAAAAAGCCATGACTTGAATCAATATATAAAATTAAAATAAAAAAAATGAAATGATCACTTACTCATATCATCAGATATTATTTGATTGCTAAAATGGAGGCAAGATGAAAAAAGTCACTTTTCTATTGATTCTTTTACTGGGAATCGGTTTGGTCCAGGCCAAACCAACTTCAGCAAATCACAACAAGTTCTCTATAGCCCTGGGTGCAGGGGTAAGAAATTTTTCCGGAGATACCGACGATGTCTATAATCTGGTG
>DAOVIP010000260.1 GCA_030671465.1 Candidatus Aminicenantota bacterium
ATTTAGAGATGAATGGTTCTATAAATATGTCTCAGATGCATTATGACATTGTCAGTGTTACCATAAATCCGTAATTATAGATATTTTAAGAAAGGGGTGACGGTCCTTGACATTAACCTTTTAATGGGCGTCACCCTTTTTGATGGGATTCATAGCCGTAACCAGCATGGATTACCTGGGGATTAACAACCGTTTTCCCGGTTTGATGAGATTTGAACGTAATTTATTGGTTTTTTTTATCTTCCGAACCGAAGTTCCGAATTTTCTGGCAATTTTATAAAGACTGTCTCCCTTTTTAACCCGGTACCAGCCCACAAAATATTCTTTTTCCGGCGGAAGTCTCGGGATGTTCTTCAAAAGGTTTTCATCCAGATTCAGCGGAACTCTGAGCGCATGGAATTTTCTGTCAAAGGGAGTAAATTCTCTGATCAAATCGGGATTCAAATCCTTTATGGTTTCCAAGGCAATACCGGATATTTTGGCCACTGCCTGCAGATCTGCCGGAGACGGTATATTGACGATTTTGGTGTGTGCCCAACGGGAAGATGATTCCGGGAAAAAAAAACCATATTCTGTGGGAGATTGGGCAATAATCACCGAGGCCAGAAAAGCCGGAACATAATTTCGGGTTTCCCGTCTCAGGTACCGGGTCCGGGCTATTCCGAAAAAGTCTCTGGTCTTGAGCTGAGAAATGGCTCTGTTGACCCTGCGGGTACCGCCATTGTAGCAGGCCAGTGCCAGAAACCAGTCTCCGTATTCCTCATACAGACATTTGAAATACTTTGCCGCTGCAATGGCAGATTTGAATGGGTCCAGCCTTTCGTCGACTATCCAGTCAACCCTCAGATCAAACATTCTGGCTGTGGAAGCCATAAATTGCCACATGCCCCGGGCCCGGGCCCTGGAAAGGGCATTATAGCGGAATCCGCTTTCAATAATGGGAATATAAATCAGCTCTTCAGGAAGCTCGTATGATTTAAAAATATTCTTAAAGGTGTCGATGTACTCTACCGATCGGTTTAATGCTCTCTGAATATCCCGGCTGCGAACCGTCTGAAAGGCGTGCAAAAACGAGACCACATTGCTGTTGACGATAAGGGGGATGGTGTGTTTTGGTTTTTTCTGGTCAAGCTTTTGCTTCACCTCTAAGATCTCTCTTTCACTGGGAACAAATAGGGGAGAGGATATGACTTCCTGTAGAAAAGTCTCGTGTTTCTCCAGGTTATCGGGCTCAATACAATGAAGGTAATAGAGTTCTATTTCTGAAATTTTATCGATATAACTTTTTAATTTAGTTTTGATTAAAGGATTTTTTGAATCCGAGTCCAGTAAAATATTAATGGTGCGGTCAAAATGGTATTTGGCAGCTTGGATATCCCCTTCCGAAAACATTTTCTCCCCTTTCTGAAACTGCATTTCAGCTCTTTTCAGATGCGGGGGCAGGGGCTGGATTTCCGCTTTCGGAGAATTTCTTTGAATCAGGGAGCAGGCATTAAAGGTCAGTACAATGAGAAAAGAAATATAGATTTTAGTCTTTGACATCCAGAATCAGGGTAATTTTCTTGACTTCTGGATTTACATCCAGGTTGATGGATTCCAGTGTTTTGGAATTGGAATCCTTTACTACAATGGTCAGTTCGGAATTTTGTAGCGGAACCTTCTTGATAATGGTAATTCTTGATTTATCCTCCATTGTGTTCAGGAGATCAAGGCTTGAATCCTTCACTGTTTTTTCAATGACCTTCAGCTCTTCCTCTCTTTCATCAAATTGGTCAAGGTCCAGGACAAATTCATTCTCATCTATACTGGAGATATTTTCCAGCGAAATCTTTTTAAAAGGCAGCTCTTCTTTCTTGATGATTTCCTGGTTTTTATTGGTATCAAAATCAATAAGAATACTTTCCTTTTTTATATTCTGGGAATGTTCGATTGTTTTCTTAATCTGGATCAGAGTCAGGCTGGAGATTTCCCGCAGGGTTTCAATAATCCCTTCTCCACGGGTTGCCGTGGCTTCAAAAAAAGGTCTGTCGGTATTGTTCAGAAGTTGGTTCAGGCTCTTGATCGGGAGCGTATTACCCAAATCCCTCTTGTTGTATTGAAAAACACAGGGGAGATCATCCAAATTTTGGTTGTGTTCCTTTAAATTTGATTTCAGATTTTCCAGGCTTTCAATATTGGCTTTTTCCATGGGCTCCTGGGAATCACATACAAAAACGATTCCATCGGCGCCCTTCAATACCAGTTTCCGGGTTGAATCATAGAAGATTTGGCCGGGCACTGTATAGAGCTGGAATTTGGTCTGATATCCTTTCACCAATCCAACATTCATCGGCAGGAGGTCGAAAAACAAGGTCCTCTCGATATCGGTCTCGATACTGACCAGTTCACCCCTGGACTGGGGATTGGTTACCGAAAATATATATTGCAGATTTGTTGTCTTTCCGCTTAAACCGGGGCCGTAATAAACGATTTTTGACGTTACTTCCTTTGAAGTATGATTGATAAACATGAATTGCCCTGTTTATTCTCTCATTTTTACTCCTGGATGTCAAGAATGGTTTGAGGGCTGGAGTAAAACAGAAATGCGGTCATGATATTGATTAACAATTGATAGGTCTTGAATTAATATCAGGAATAATTCATAATTGCATTGAAATCATTATCCAGAAATGAAGTTATTGTAAAAAGCAAAATTTTCATGAAATTGAATGTTTCAATAATCATTCCGACCCGAAATGAGGAGATCTATATAAAAGAATGTCTGGACGCCATTTTCGACCAGAATACCGATCTTCAATTTGATGTTTTAGTTATCGATTCCAGTTCAACCGATCAAACCACCCGGATTGTGAAAAGTTTTTCCTCTGTCAAACTGGTTTCCATAAAACCAGAGGAGTTCGGACATGGAAAGACCAGAAACACAGGCGCTCGAATGACAGCAGGGGAATATATCGTTTTTTTAAATGCCGATGCCATTCCAGCCAATAAAAACTGGCTGACGATACTCATTGACAGTATCAAACAAGACCGGTCCTTTGCCGGTGTTTTCAGTCGCCATATTCCCCGAAAAGATTGTCATCTTTATATGGAACGCGATATCCGGTGTTCGATGCCAGCTTCCCGAAAGGTCATATCCCGCTTTAACTCCCGGGATTCCCTGTTGTTTTCGACGGTCAGTTGCGTCATGCCGCGGTCCATTTGGCAGCAATATCCCTTTGATGACCATATACTGATTGCCGAGGATCAGAATTGGGCCAAAAATATCCTCGATCAGGGTTACCGGATTGTTTACCAACCGGAATCAATGGTCACTCATTCTCATAATTATTCTCTCAAGGAATTGTACCAGATCAAAGTCCGCGTGGGGCAATCCCTGAAAGCATTTAGGCACAGGCCCTTGAATATCGTACTGGGTTTGTTCCTGGTTACTGGCGGAATGATACTGAAATTCATCTCAGATATATTCTATATTATTTCTAGAAAGCTACCGTTTAAGAAAAGGTTCAAAGAACTGGGCGTTGCACTGGGTTCGAGAATTGTCAGTTTTGCCGGTCGATATGTTGGATGGATGAAATCATAAAGTGGATCAATTAAAACTGCTCAAGAGCCTGGCCCCGGGATTTTTACCACTGATCATTTTCATTGTGGCTGATTCCATATGGGGCACCCGGGTGGGGCTCATGATTGCTA
>DAOVIP010000455.1 GCA_030671465.1 Candidatus Aminicenantota bacterium
AAATACTTGGGTATGCGACTGTGAAGATTGGCGAAGTAATATCGAAATACTCAATGCTCCTTATTTATCCCGTTGGATAAACCGGGTCTTGATCGCTAGTTTGGCCTGAGCCAATCTCATGGCTTCCTTGGCAATGTCTTCCGGAACACCTTCCAACTCATATATGATTTTCCCCCGCTTGACCACATCTACCCAAAACTCCGGATCTCCCTTTCCTTTTCCCATTCTGACCTCAATGGGTTTTGAGGTGACCGGTTTATAGGGAAACAGGCGGATCCACAATTTTCCACTTCTTTTAACATATCGGTTAATGGCAATTCGTCCGGCTTCAATCTGTCTCGCCGTAATCCAGCAGTTCTCAAGTGCCTGGAGACCGTATTCACCAAAAACCAGGTAATTTCCTTTGGTTGCCTTGCCTTTGCGTTTTCCTCTGAATACCTTCCGGTGTTTGACTTTTGCTGGCATTAACATTTTTATTCTCCCTTTTCTTCTATCTGAATGGACTGCTTTTTGAATCTTTCCTTGTCTTTATCGGCTGAATACACCCACACTTTAATTCCAATCTGTCCGTAATCGGTAAAGGCCTCGGTAAAACCATAATCAATATCAGCTCTCAGGGTTTGAAGGGGCAGCTTCCCCACCAGATACCATTCGGAACGGGCGATTTCAGCACCACCCAATCGGCCGGAAACCTTGATCTTGATTCCGGTGGCCCCTGCTCTCAATGAAGAATCAACAGCTTTTCTCATTGCCCTCCGGAAATGGATTCTCCTTTCAATCTGATAGGCAACTCCCTCGGCCACCAATTGGGCAACCAGTTCGGGGTATTTCACTTCGATTACATCAACTAAAATCTTGTCCACTGTCATTCCGGTCAGTTCTTTAATGGTCTTCTTGATTTCCTGGATTCCGGCCCCTCCTTTACCGATAACAATCCCCGGTCGGGCCGTATTGATTTGAACCCTGAGGGTATCAGAGATTCGCTTCAACTCGATGGATGCAATTCCTGCATGCTTGTATTTTTTCTTGACCAGTTTTCTGATATTAATATCGGTATGAAATAGTTCGATATAGTCTTTACCTTTGCTATACCAGAGAGACAGCCAGCCTTTATTAAAACCCAATCTGAATCCGTATGGATGTGTTTTTTGCCCCATTATTTCTCCTTCATTTCATTTCATCAAGATATATGGTTACATGTGAATATTTTTTCAGTATTCTAACCCCTCTTCCCCGGGGAGCAGCCCTGAATCTTTTCAAAAAGGGTGCCTGACCGATAAAAATTTCTGAAATAAACAACATATCCACATCAATATTTGGAAATTTAACCTGAGCATTGGCAATCGCTGAATTCAATACCTTGGTAATCGCATCTGAATCCTTTTTCTTTTTTGAAAACTTCAATATGGTCAACGCTTCACCGGCATCTTTCCCTCTGATCAAATCTACTACCAATTTGCCCTTCCGGGGAGATATCTTCAAATATTTTCCTCTGGCAACCGCAACATAACCCATGGCATCCTCCTATTTTTTCCCTTTGCTGTCTTTGGAAGTATGTCCCTTGTAAGTTCTGGTTTCAGCAAATTCACCCAGTTTGTGTCCGACCATGTTCTCGGTGATAAAAACCGGAATGAATTTCTTTCCGTTATGAACAGCCAGCGTCAGGCCAACCATTTCAGGGATAACAGTTGATCGCCGTGACCAGGTTTTGATCACTTCCCTTTTCTCCGCCTTTCTGATGGTCATCACCTTTGTTAATAATTTCTCATCAATATAAACACCTTTTTTTATTGAGCGTGGCATCTATCTACTTTCTCCTTTTTACAATAAACTTTTGGGTTCGTTTATTTCTTCTGGTTTTATAACCTTTGGTCGGCTTACCCCAAGGAGTCACCGGGATTCGACCGCCCTTGGTTTTTCCTTCGCCCCCGCCATGCGGATGGTCAAC
>DAOVIP010000181.1 GCA_030671465.1 Candidatus Aminicenantota bacterium
TAATCTGACCTTTAAAGATGGTATTTCCAAGGGAGCATCCGATATTCATTTCGAGCCATATGAAAAAGTATTCAGGGTTAGAATAAGAATTGACGGTGTTTTACACGAATATATGACCCCGCCCATGAATCTGAAGAATAAAATACTTTCCCGGGTTAAATTGATTGCCGGAATTGACATAGCCGAGAGAAGACTGCCACAGGATGGCAGAATCAAAACCAAAATGGAAGTCAATGACAAAGTCAAGTTGGTGGATATGAGGGTGTCGTCTTTACCAACCATTCACGGTGAAAAGATCGTTGTTCGAATTCTGGATAAAGACAATTTGATGCTCGATATGACCAAGCTTGGTTTTGAGCCTCAGTCTTTACAAAGGTTTGAAAGAAACATCAACGAACCCTGGGGCATTATTCTGGTTACCGGCCCCACTGGTTCCGGTAAGACTAACACCCTTTATTCGGCAATATCCAAACTGAATGATGAAGAAGTCAATATTCTGACCGCTGAAAATCCCGTGGAATTCAATATCTTCGGCATCAATCAGGTGAATATAAAAGAACAGATAGGGTTGACCTTTCCGGCCTGTTTGAGATCGTTTATGCGACAGGATCCGAATATCATTCTGGTTGGAGAGGTCAGGGATTTTGAGACTGCTGATATTGCCATCAAAGCAGCTCTGACGGGTCATTTGGTATTGTCAACCTTGCATACCAATGATGCACCGTCAACCATTGCCCGTTTAATTAATATGGGAATCGAGCCTTTTCTGGTATCCAGTGCGGTACGCCTCATTGTGGCTCAACGCCTGGTCAGACGGATATGCGGTTCATGCAAAAAGAAGGCGAAGATACCGCCGCAAACCCTTATTGATATCGGATTCTCCCCGGAAGAAGCAAAATCTGTCGATATTTATGAACCCAATGGTTGTGAGAAATGCAACAATACCGGTTATAAAGGCAGAGTGGGATTGTATGAAGTGATGGAAATTGATGATGAGATCAAGGAATTGTTGATGGTCGGCGCATCCACATCAGAGCTGAGAATGAAGGCCAAAGAAAAAGGGATGTTGACTTTAAGAGAGAGTGGGATTACCAAAATTAAAGCGGGTATAACCTCTATTGATGAAGTTTTACGGGAAACGTCAAAAATTTAAGGAGATGATAAATGGCTTTACCGCTTCCCCAGTTGTTAAAAATAATGGTTGATGAAGGGGGTACAGATCTCCATATTACCACCAATACGGCTCCGATTATTCGAGTACATGGCAAGATCAAGAGAATTGAACATCCCCCGCTCAGTCCGGCTGAAACCAAACAGGTGATTTACAGCATATTAAATGATACCCAGAAACATAAATTCGAAGAGGATTGGGAATTGGACTTTTCCTTTGGGATTAAAGGGGTTGCCCGTTTCAGAGCCAATGTCTTTATGCAGAGGGGAGCGGTCGCTGGAGCCTTCAGAAGGATACCCTATGAGATTTGGGGACTTGAAAAACTCGGACTTCCGCCGGTTGTGGCCACCCTGGCCGATAGGCCCAGGGGCTTGGTACTGGTAACCGGTCCGACCGGTTCAGGAAAAACCACTACCCTCGCATCCTTAACCGATAAAATCAATAAGGAAAAATTGGTACATATCATTACCATAGAAGATCCTATTGAATATTTGCATACCCATCGAAAGGCAATTGTCAACCAGAGGGAATTGGGTGTTGATACCAAGGGTTTCAACGCTGCCTTGAGGTCTGTTCTCCGGGAGGATCCCGATGTGGTGTTAATCGGGGAAATGAGGGATTTGGAAACCATTCAATCGGCAATTACCATTGCTGAAACCGGGCATTTAACCTTTGCCACCCTGCATACCAATTCAGCCGCACAAACCATCAACCGAATCATTGATGTGTTTCCTCCCCATCAGCAGGATCAGGTTAGAACCCAGCTGGCCATGAACCTGGAAGGCATTATTACCCAGTCTCTGTTGCCCCGGGCAGATGGCCGGGGACGGTGTGTTGCCTGTGAAGTTCTGATTCCCAATTCAGCTATCCGTCATTTAATCAGGGATAATAAAATCCACCAGATTTATTCCACCATGCAAACCGGACAGGATAAATATGGAATGATCACTTTCAATCAATCCCTGGCCAATCTATATTTTAAAAGAGAGATCAGCAATGAACTGGCATTATCGGTATCCCATAATCCTGAAGAATTGGCTGAATTAATCAAGAGAGGCCCGTCTTCTTTGTCCAGCCAATTCAAGCATAGTTATGGGGCAAGTTTCGAATCTAATAATTTTTAAGGGGGAATTATGGCAATTTATAAATACAAGGGGAAAAATAAAGCTGGAACTCTTATCGAAGGAGAACGGGTAGCAAGGACCCCCCAGGAAGTCATCTCAACTCTGGAAAAGGAATCCATCCAGGTACTGAGTGTTGAAAAGAAGAAAATTCAAATGCAGCTACCCTTTATCACAGCCGGAGGATTTCAGAGAAAAAAGGTTACCCTCCGTGAGCTCTCGGTCTTTAACCGACAGCTTTCAGTTATGTTCAATGCCGGACTTCCCATCACCCAGGGGCTTGGGATTCTGGCCAGTCAGCAGATGAATAAGTATTTTCAGGAAGTGATATCCGAGGTCAGAAAAGATGTGGAAAGCGGGTCAAATTTTTCCAACGCTCTCAGAAAGCACCCGAAAGTTTTTAATGAGCTGTATTGCAGTATGATTCAGGCCGGAGAGGCTTCAGGTAGTTTGGATACCATCCTGCTAAGGTTATCCCAATATATTGAAAACATGACCAGATTAACTGCCAAAGTTAAATCCGCTATGGCTTACCCCATTGCTGTTTTAATCATGGCAGTGGTCATCACTTCGGTTATACTCTGGAAGGTGGTTCCGATCTTTAAGGGAATGTTCGATCAATTGGGAGCAGGGTTGCCTATTCCCACCCAGATAATCATGAGTATTTCAGAATTTTTACAGGGTAATTTCTTCTTTGTATTAATCGGCATTGGCATTCTAACCTTTGCCTATCGGTCTTACTATGCCACCTTTGGCGGGCGAAGGGTGATCGATCGGATCAAACTGAAACTCTGGATTTTTGGACCATTACTCTTAAAACTGGGTGTTGCCAGGGTGACCAGAACCCTCTCAACACTTCTGAATGCTGGTGTTGAGATTATTGAGGGCATCACCATCACAGCCAAGACCTCGGGAAATGCCATTATCGAGGACTCGGTATTAAAAAGCCGGAGTTCGGTTCAGGAGGGAAAACCATTGTGGGAGTCCTGGGAAGAAGCCAAGATATTCCCGTTTATGGTTACCCAGATGGTTTCAGTCGGAGAACAAACCGGTTCACTCTCCTCCATGCTGGGCAAAATTGCGGATTTTTATGATGAAGAAGTGGAAACAGCAGTTACAGCTCTGATTGCGGTTATGGAGCCCATCTTAATTTTAATTCTGGGAGGCCTGGTTGGTTCGATCATTGTTGCCATGTATCTGCCCATGTTTGATATTATCGGAAGGGTGTAAAATAGAGTTTAATTGCCTTGATTTTTTTAAAAGATAAAAGCTTAAGAAGAAGATTCTTATTTCTGAATTCTATCCGCATCACTATTCTTTCCGCTCTGACTCTCATATCTTTATTTTTACTGAATTTTTCCGAATACCCTTCTCAAATATTCCCCATCATCATTTCACTGTTTGTTGCCGTGTTATTTGCCATTTTCTATTTCCCCTTGTTCAAATACTTGAATTTCAGGTTTAATATCTATCTTCAACTCTTTATCGATATCCTGGTTATCACCCTCCTGGTTTATTTTTCAGGAGGAATCATCAGCCCTTTTTATTTTCTCTATATCTTGCCCATCATTACCTCGGCCATATTTTTAACCAAGAGAGACACCTTGTATATTGCTACATTGTCTTTCATCATTTTTGGGATTTTATCGGACTTTATGTACCTGAAGATTATTCCGTTTTATTCAGGAAATTATTCACTTGACATATCATTTAGCAGCTTTATTTATAATCTATTGATGAGTTTCATTGCCTTTTCGACTGTGGCCATGATTGCTTCTTATTATTTTGACAAAATCAAAAAAACAGATGAGGAATTGAAGAACATACAGGAGAATTTAAAGGACCTGGTTTTGATCAACAATACCGTCATGGAAAAAATGGAAAATGGGTTTTTCATCTGTGATGTCCGGGGGAGGATCATATCTTATAATGAAAAATCGAAAAAGCTTTTAAATCTCAACAGTAAGAGTAATATTTTTAAGATATTGTTATCAGCGCATGATCAACAGGAGCTGAAGGGGATAACCGAATCTTATCATAAATATTATTTTGAGAAAAAGATAAACAGGTTTATCCTGGGTATTTCGGTATCAATGTTAAAGAATATTTATTCTTTCAATAAAATATTTGTCTTTATCATTATGGATTTAACCAAGACGAAAGAGATTGAGCATGCATTGCAAAAAAAGGAAAATTTTGCCATTATTGGCGAAATGGCTGCCGGTATTGCCCATGAAATACGAAATCCCCTCGCTTCAATATCGGGATCTGTTCAATTTCTTCAGAAAAAACTCAAACTGGGAAGTGAATATAAGAACCTGATGGATATCATCATTACCGAGTCAAACCGTCTTTCAAAATCCGTTAAAGAATTTCTTGAATTTGCCAAAGTAACTCCTTTAAAAAAAACTCAAATCAACCTATCTGAAATCATTGATGATATCACAGAATTGCTCCGGATCAATCATAAGGAAGTAAAATTCATCCAAAAGTATGGCAAACAGGAAATGGTGGTGGCTGATGCCGAACAGATCAAACAACTGTTTTGGAATTTGTTTAGCAATTCGGTTAAGGCGGTTAATGGCAATGGTATTGTAGAAGTGAATGTTTATGATAA
>DAOVIP010000332.1 GCA_030671465.1 Candidatus Aminicenantota bacterium
CAACAACCAAAACCCTAACTCACTAAAACATTAAAATAATTCAATAAAAGGAGGAAGAGAAGGAGGAATCAAATGAGGAGATTAAGTATATATTTAACCCTGGCTGTGGGTGCTTTGCTGTTTGCAACTGGTTGTATAATAACAGGTAGTGTCACTGAAGTGCAGGTACCAACTGAACCCATCAATTTTAAAATCATTTATGTAAGTGTAAGAAGCGATAACCCAAAATTTCAAGATCTGGATTTAGAACTTGACCAAAAACTCAAATCGGACTTGAAAAGGTTGGGATTGTTTTCTCGGTTTGGGGAGGGTGGGCTCAAAATTTATGTAAGGGTCGTTGCATTTGAACCTGGAGGTATACTGTCATGGCGTACCCAAGGTGAAGCAGAAGTACAGCTAAAATGCGAACTACAGAACGCCGAAGGAGAGGTGATCTGCATACTCGATGTGACTGGCAGTTCAAGGGGTAGGGGGAGTATGGGCAGCACCCAGATTGGGAGAATCTCAATTTCCCATCGTTGGTTTGTAAATCTTCAGTCTCATGCATTAAACGCAGCTTCTAAAGAAATCGTCAACTATCTGAAGAAGAAAAAAGACGACTAAGTCAGGTCAGGTGCAAAGAAAAAAAGAGGGACGGTGGTTTGAAACTTGGAAGTTTGATGTTTAAAATAAATTTGGATTATTTGGATGTGGAATCAAAATGGGTGAGTGACGGGATTTGAACCCGCAACATTCGGTTCCACAGACCGATACTCTACCGTTGAGCTACACTCACCACACTGTGATTGCTATTTTACCGTAATGACCGCCCTGAGTCAATAGGATGATATACTATTAAATTCGAAGCACGAAGCACTAAATTCGAAACAAATCCGAAATTCGAATGATCCAAAAATCCGAAACCTGAAGCACGAAATTCGAAACAGAGATTAAAACATACTGGTCATTTGTGGCCGTTGGTCACGTCTTACGTCCTTACGCATCACATTTTTTTCTTTTCCTTTACCTGCACCTTTAACTTAACCTGAATCTTATGAGTTCCAAATTTGAAAAAAGGAATTTTTTTATTTATACTGAAATACTTTAATTTTTCGGAGAAAACAATATGAAACAAAAAATCATACTGGGTCTGGTATTCATCCTTATCTGTAGCCAGCTGTTTTCCGAGGAAGGTATGTACCCCCTGAGTGAAATCCACAAGCTGGATTTAAAATCAATGGGATTCATGATTGATTCCACGGATATCTATAATCCACAGGGAATCAGCATCATCGATGCCATTGCCGATTTAAGCTTTTGTACCGGGTCCTTTGTCTCCGTTGACGGGTTGATATTGACCAATCACCATTGTTCGTTCCGGGCCATCCAGTCGGCCAGCTGCAAAGAGAAGGATTATCTGAAAAATGGGTTTTCAGCCGGGGATCGCAGCCAGGAAGTTGAAGCCAAGGGGTATACGGTGCGAATTACCGAAACCTACCGGGATGTTTCTGCAGAGGTACTCAGTGTCATCAATAAAAAAATGACCTTTGCCCAGAGGACCAAGGCCATTGAAAAAAAGACAAAACAACTGGTCATCGAGGCCGAGAAAAAGCATCCCGGAAAACGGGCGAAAGTGGCGGAAATGTTCCCGGGGCAGACCTATGTGCTCTTCATTTCGTCCTACCTGAAGGACATCCGGCTGGTCTATGCCCCACCTCATGATATCGGAGAATTCGGGGGCGAGGCGGATAATTGGATGTGGCCCCGCCATACCGGTGATTTTTCTTTTCTCAGAGCCTATGTGGGTCCGGATGGAAAACCGGCCGATTATTCTCCGGAAAATGTTCCCTTTCATCCCAGAAGGTATTTGAAGATAAATCCCCGGGGAGTGAATGAGGAAGACCTGGTTTTTCTGCTGGGATACCCCGGGCGTACCTATCGGCATCGGACTTCATATTTCATCGCCTTTGAAAAGGAGATTCGCATGCCCTATGTGGTGCAGGCAAATGCCTGGATGATATCGGTACTGGAAACCCTGGGCCATCGGGAGCGTTCGGTTGAACTGAAACTGGTCTCCCGGATCAAGAATCTTTCCAATCGATTGAAGAATTACCGGGGAAAATTGATCGGCCTGGAAAAAATCGGGCTGATCGGGGAGAAGACCGCCCAGGAATCCCGATTGCAGAAATTCATCCTTTCCAAGTCCGATCGTCAGAATCGCTATGGCACCTTGCTGGAAAGGATCAAAAAGTTTTATCAACAAAAAACCCTGACCGCTGATTTTGAGCTGGTCATGGGTTTTCTAAAGAGCAGTTCCTACTTGCTCTATACCGCTCATACCCTGTATGAGGCCTCCATCGAGCGTCAGAAGGACGATAGTGAGAGAAAACCGGCCTATATGGACCGGAAATTCGAACGGACCCGGAAACGGTTGATGTTGAGATTGAAAGATTTCCACCAGCCAGCGGATGCGGTTATATTCAAGGAGTTATTAATGAGGACCTTGAAATTAAAAGGTCAGCGGATAACCGGGGTTGACAGACTGCTGGGTATAAAGGATGGGAAAACAGTGGAAGCGGACCTCTCCGGTTATGAACAGCCTATTGATGACTTTTTGAAGAAAGCCTATGCGGAAACCCGGCTGACCCGGCCCGAGGTGGTGGAAAAACTGTTTGCTCTGAACAGTCTGGAACTGAAAAAAATCAATGATCCTTTCATGGACCTGGCCATATCCATGTACCCCCAGTACCGGAAGCTGGATGAAATCTCCAAGCAGCGAAAAGGGATTATGGATGATTTGTCCGCCCAGCTCAGTGATATCAAAAAACAATTTCTGGGCCGGGACTTTATCCCTGATGCCAACAGTACCCTGCGTCTGACCTTTGGACACATACGCGGGTATTATCCCCGGGATGCGGTATACTACCGGCCGCTCACCACCCTAAAGGGGATTGTAGAAAAAAATACCGGTTGTTTTCCCTTCCGGGCGCCGCCCCGGCTTCTGGAACTGTTCC
>DAOVIP010000273.1 GCA_030671465.1 Candidatus Aminicenantota bacterium
AAAGGGGGATTGTCCTCCTGCAGCAGGCTGCGGATCTCCCGGAGTTTGCCCGGGTTGGTGGTGGCAATCAGGAGTTTCAATAAATTCATTGAATCATTGACCCGGTCAGCCATTTCGGAGATGAGGTTGATGTGTCCCGATCTCTACAAGCTCTCGCTGCTGATTTCTTTGACCCCCTTCAGCTGGATGACTTTCTCCACGAATTCCCGGTTCTTGATATCCGAGGTGGTTAACACAATTTCGATTAAATAACCCTGCTTGATCTTACTGAGGTTGACATTGATATAGCGAATTCCCGATTCGGTCATGATTTTCTTGATCTCGGCCAGGATAGCGGCCCGGTCCCCGGTCTTGATGATGTAGACAAAGGACTTTTTCTGCTTTTCAATCATCCGAATGATGGCCCGGAACGATGTCAGGATGATCAGGATAAACAGGGTTACGGTAAAGGCAATGAAATAGTAGCCGATACCCACCGCCATACCAATGGCAGCCACACTCCAGATGGTGGCAGCCGTGGTCAGGCCATGTACGGCAAACCGGGCCTGAATGATGGCCCCGGCCCCTAAGAATCCGATCCCGGTCACGATCTGGGAGGCAATCCGGCTGGGGTCGGCCAGGCTGAAGGATTCGGCCAGCTTGATGGACAGGATGGTCAGAAGCGCACTGCCGATGGCAATCAGGATATTGGTCCGTAATCCGGCTTCCTTCTGGGCGATTTCCCGCTCCAGGCCGATGAGGCCGCCAAGAGTGGCTGCCAAAATTATTTTTAAAAGGATTTCCAGTTCCATCTTATTTGAAAATAAAAGCAATGATAAATATGACCACTAAAAACAGGGTATAGAATGCAAAATGGGGATTTTTCAATAATTTTTCAGGTTCTTCGGCAGCTTCCGGATCACTGAGTGATTTTTTCAAAAAAATGATCAGGTAGATAATGATAAAGGGAAGGGATAAGAGAAAGGTATGGTATTTTATCTTCAGGGCAAACAGAGAAAAGGTCAGGACAAAAAGCAATCCGTTGATGATCATAAAAGACATCAGCATCCGGTGGCTGTATTTTTTCAGGGAGAGCCGGTAACCGGCTGATTCCGCTTCGGTCAGGAATTTTTTTTCAGCCACCCGCTTGCCGATCATTAGAAAATTGCCGAAACACCACCAGGCCAGCAGCAGGCTCAGCGGAGGGAAAGAGGTCTGTACAATATACCAGCCGATTAAAAAGCGGATGGGATTGTTGGCCGACTCCACCGTGGAATCCAGAAAGGGCACATCCTTGAGCCGCACCGGCGGCACATTGTAGAGGACGCCAGCCACCAGCAAGGCCAGCAGGCTGAATACAAAGTAGGTGTTGTACAGCAAAAGGGAAATCGTGATCGAGATTGCTACCATCAGCGACCACAAAAAGAGCAGCTTGACCGGACTGATCTGGTTGTTTATCAGGGGCCGGTTTTTTTTCTGGGGGTGGTGTTTGTCATAGGGGGCATCGGTGATTTCATTGACAATGTAATTGGCGGTGGAGATCAGCCAGGTCAGACCAAACCCCAGCCCCAGTCTGAGCAGCAGGTCAACCAGGTTAACGGTTTTGAGCAATTCGGGTGATAAAATAAATACGGCTATAAATCCGGGGATGATGGCCAGGCTGCGGGGCCAGCGCTCCAGCCTCAGGGATTGCAGGTACAACTTAATTTTTTCGCGCATAAATTTCCCAGGAATCGAATAATTGTAATTTCAAGTGTACCTTTTTCAATAATTTTTGTAAAGGTTTTTTCTGCTTTAAACCGGGAAAAAATCGGGTCAGCAGGTAAAAAATGCTGAAATGCCAGGCGTAGCGGTGAAATTTGATAATGTCGAAACCATGATTGGCCAGTAAGACCTTCAACGACTTCCGGTTGAAGAAGTTGAGGTGGGCGATGCGGAAGTGCCACCACCTTTTGCCCATCAGTTTCACAGCCAGGCTGTTGATATCCGGCGTGACAATCACCAGGATTCCGTCTTTCTGAATCAGCCCTTCCAGCCGGGTCATGAAGGGATCGGGTTCGGCTAAGTGTTCGAGTATATCAACCAGGGTGATCACCGAAAATTTTTCAAGGCTTGAAAAGGTTTCAACTACACCCTGGAACAGTTCTATGCCATACTGCTCCCGGGCCTGGTTCACCAGGAACCGGGAAGGTTCGATGCCCGTTATACGGTAGCCCTGCTTTTGGGCCAGGTTTAAAAATATGCCACTGGCCGCCCCGATATCCAGCAAATGGTTACCAGGCTTGTCGATCCGGTTCAACCGCTTCAGGATGGTTCTGAAATTTCGGGATCGTCCCTCGGATTCCAGGCTGTATTCCGGATCTTCCAGGTCCCGGTAGAATTTGGCTAAATCTTGTTCATTGAGGGTGGGGTTGGAAAATACAAAACTGCAATCCCGGCATTTATGAAAATTCCACATCTGGCCATAATGGCTGTCCGTGATTCTGAAATGATCGGGGCCGATACGCTCCGGATCGAAGGAGCCTTTCCGATAGTTATGGGTCCGGGAGGAGTCGCAGACCGGGCAGCTGTTTCTTTGCTCCCATTTCATCCGTTATTTATATCACAGTTTTGTTTTCAGGAAAAGGCATGAAGACGTAAATAGTAATTAGTAATTAGTAATTAGTAATTGGTAAATCGTAAAGCGTAAAGAGTGAATTGTAGGGGCGAATGGCAATTCGCCCGATTATTCATATTAATTTTTATGATGGAGATATGAATCATTTTTTTCAGGGTAAACTGTCGTTTTCCCCTACAATAATCTATTTCCTAATCAAAATTTGATTCTTCTGTTACCTATGATAAAGTGTACTTGAAAAATTAATAAATTTTTTTCTACTATTGAAAAAAATCAATGCTTATGTTAATTTTTATATTCAAAATAAAGGAGGTTTTTGATGGGTTATAAAGTTGCTATAAATGGATTTGGAAGAATAGGGAGACTTTTTTTCAGGACCTGCCTGGAGAAAAGTGATTTTGATATCGTGGCGATCAATGATGTCACCTCGACCGATACCCTGGCCCATTTGTTGAAATACGACAGTGTGTTCGGCCAACTGAAAAAGAATGTGACCAGTCAGGAGGGCTCCATGACCGTGGATGGCCGGGAGATTAAGGTTTTTGCCGAGAAAAATCCCGAAAATCTGCCCTGGAATAGCCTGGGGGTTGACTTGGTTCTGGAAGCCACCGGTTTGTTTAGAAAGCGTGAGGATGCGGAAAAGCACCTTCGGGCCGGAGCCAGGAAAGTGGTGATTTCAGCACCGGCCACCAATCCGGATATTACCATTGTTTTAGGTGTCAATGATGGGGAATACAACCATGACCAACACCATATCATCTCCAATGCCTCGTGTACCACCAACTGCGTGGCCCCTCCGGCAAAGGTGCTGCATGACCGTTACCGGGTGTTGAAGGGCAACATGACCACGATTCATAGCTATACCAATGACCGGCGGATTCTCGATCTGCCCCATAAGGATTTGAGGCGAGCCCGGGCTGCTGCCATTAACATCATTCCCACCACCACCGGGGCT
>DAOVIP010000055.1 GCA_030671465.1 Candidatus Aminicenantota bacterium
AACAGGCTGAAATTGCCACCTCCATGTCCCTGGAAGCATTGAAAGCAAACATGAAGCCCTATACCCCCAAACTTCACGAAGTCCGTGGATTCTCCGGTGCCATTCGATGCGCCCGGGCCATCAACGCCTGCATCCAGGGCGGAGATTTGATTCAGGGAAAAATCAAATGCAAGGTTCAGGATGCCTATTCCATGCGTTCTACACCTCAGGTTATCGGAGCCGCCCATGATGCACTGAACTATGCCCGATCCCAGGTTGAAATCGAACTGAACGGGGTGGGTGACAATCCCATCTTTTTCCCCGAAGAAAACCTGCAATTAACCGGAGCCAACTTCCAGGGATCTCCGGTATCCCTGCCCATGGATATGGCCGGCATAGCCATCACCATGGTCAGTGTATTATCCGAACGAAGGATGAATCGACTCAATAATCCGGCTCTGAGTGTTGGCCTGCCAGCATTTTTAACCAAGGGAGCAGGAATGTTTTCCGGGTTGATGTTAAGCCAATATACAGCTGACATGCAAATCGTGGAACAGCGGATACTCTCAATGCCGGCCTCAATACAATCCATTCCGGCAGCAGCGGATCAGGAGGATTTCGTCTCCATGGGAATGAATACCGCCATCAAGAATTTTCAAATACTGGATAACGCCTATGGTATACTGGGAATTGAATTTATGGCAGCAGCCCAGGCCCTGGATTTCAGAGATTACAATTTTGGACGGGGAGTGATAAAAGCCAAAGAGATCATTCGCAAATATGTGGATTTTCTGGAGATTGACCGGCCACTTTATCCAGATCATACAGTTATGAAGAAACTGGTCAACTCATGTGAAATTCTTGAGGAAGTCGAGAAAGAGATTGGGAGTCTGGAGTAAATTAAAACCGGTACATTATTCCCACATAGGTATTGATATAGGAGAAGATTTTCGAATCAAAGGGTATATCATAAAAGACAACCAGTTGAAACCCAAAATGTTTCATCTGTAGAAATTTCAGTCCAATACCCGGATGGAACCCCCAGTAATTCTTGTCCTCCAGCCTCATTTCCTCATCCGCTGAAAACTGGTTGTAAGTCAATCCGGCCAGAATCTGCAAGCACCAGTATTTTTTGAAGCTCAACAGGTCATAAACCAGATTTACCTCTCCCGAGACTATATTGAAGAAAAAAGTGTTTTTTTCAGGTTCGGCCTCGGTATCATCGGTTAATTCTCTATATTCATAATCCTGGTATCCGTATCTGATGGTAAAACCGGGAACCACATACAATTTATTAATCACTGGAATGGCTACACTAACATTAAATCCGAAGCCCAGATAGTTGTGCCTCTGCTCCACAAAGTTTTTGCCCTCATATGAAAAAAACAACTGAGATGCATCAAAAAAATCAGACAGGCCATAGTTATAATTGATATTCAGATTGATAGAAAAATCAGATGAAAAATTCCATGTCGCCAATATCACAATGAACAAAAGTATAAAAGCAAGTTTTCTCATTCATGACTCCTTTCAGGTCAGGTCGTTTATCCCATCCTGGTATTGTATATACGGAATTAGGTTCGGGTTGGTTCTATAAATATGAATTTTATCAACGGTTCTTCCCTTAAACCCTCTGTTTTTTTAAAAAAAAATTCAGTCCGGAAAAACTTTTTTCATTTTTCACCGTAACACAAATGTAGGTTTATTATAGAACCACTTTATTTGGTGGAATATACAGGAGGCTGTTATGAAAAAATTGGCTTTGCTTTTCTCAATTACGCTGGCCATTTTGTCTTTGTTGATTATGGGTAGTTGCAAAACCACGGATGAAGATACCATTGTCAATGATTTTTCCATTGAAAACACATCCGGCTATTCCTTACAGGCAACCGTGATTCCCAAAAATCAAAATCAGGAAAACAAAATACTCACCAGTATTAATCTTTATGCGGCGATTCGCAATCACACCAATGTTACCGGTACCATAACCAGCTGGTCCTTTAAAATAAAGCGTGACATTGTAACCATTTTAGAAATCAATCAAAACAATTACCAAAATTATAAACTCACCATTTCAGGTGGCATGGTAGTACCAGGGGATGATATCATAGAGATTTTCATCGGAACTCCGCAACCCTTCCTGACCAATGCACTTGCCGATGATGTTTTTATTTTTAATCCCTATATCCCCACCCAGATCATTGCTGAAATGACCATCTCCGATCAAAAGGGAAACCTCCATGAGATAACGGCCTCTGGAAGTTATACCTTTGAGGAAACCACTATTAACGAAGACTAGCTTTCACTTCGATTGAAACCGTCTTCAAACCGGGGAGTGGATTTTACCCGGAATCCATTTTCCGCTCGAAGGATAAAAAAAGCAGCCATATTTTCCCTGACCGCCAGATCAAATCCCCTTTCCGGTCCCAGCACATTGAGGGCTGTTGCTAGGGCATCCGCATACAGGCAAGAATCCCCCACAACCGTTACCGAGGCCAGATTGTGGACTATTGGCCTGCCGGTGACCGGATCAATGGTATGAGAATATCGAATCCCATCCTTCTCAAAATAGTTCCGGTAATCCCCGGAAGTGGCCATGGACATATTTTTAAGAACCACCACTTTGTGAATTCCCAAGGAATCATCCGGAGTGGCAATGCCGATTCGCCACCACTGGTTATGATGGTTCTTACCCTTGGCCCGCAATTCACCGCCTATTTCAACCAGATAATCAGCAATATTTTCTGCCTCCAAATATTGGGCAATACGGTCAACTCCGTACCCCTTGGCAATGGCAGACAGGTCGCAGATCATCTCCTTCCGCTTTTTTTTAATAAGCGCTGGCGGGGATAATCGAACCCCTATATTTTTATAACCGGTGAGCATTAATTTTTCCTGAATATCCCTGTCCTCCGGAATTTCCCTGGTCTCCAGGGGACCAAATCCCCATAAATTAACCAGAGATCCGACCGTAATATCAAATGTCCCTTCGGATTTCTCACTGACCTCGAAGGACTTCTTGATGACCCAGGCCGTCTCAGCGGAAACCGGAAACCAGTCAGAAAGTTGAAACCGATTAAACCTGGAGATCTCAGAATCCTTCAGAAATGTTGACATTTTTTCATTAATCTCACGAAGAACCGTTTCGATTCCGCTTTTTAAGGCTACCATATCCACACTCCGGCCTGAAACCTGATGGTCTGGAATTTTAATGTTGTAAACGGTTCCCATGGTGGTTCCACTGACGGTCAGCAATCTGGGCTCTTTTGGGGAGGGAGTACATTTAACCAGAAACAAAATGCAGAAAAACAGCATGGAGTACAGCAGGATTTTTTTGGCCTCAACCGCAGAAGCTATCATTTTAATCATTGTAGCAAGATTTTCGGTATTTACAACACCCGAATCCCCATCAGGCCGGATTCAGAGAGAAATAAAAGGGCTGAAATCCGGGATTTGCTTTCCAATCTCTTTTTATGTATAATTTTTACTTTTAAAAAACAGCATAAAGGAGATAAAACATGTCGTTGAAAGGCAGTCCCAAACTAATGGCAATTCTTTTTGACAGCACCCGCTGTATCGGCTGTCGATCCTGTGAGGAAGCTTGCGATGAAGAAAATACCTCTAGAAAACGAAAGTGGTCCCCGGAATCCCATAAGAATTTCCGCCAGCCACCTCCAGGACTCTCAGGTGATAAGTGGATACACATGAGCTATCATCCGCTTTCCCAGAAAAATACCCGGCCGGCAAAACCATTTGACTGGGAAGAGGCACCGGACCTAATGGATCAGGGACAATATGCCTATATCCGGCATGCCTGTATGCACTGCCTCGAGCCGGCCTGCGTCAGTGCCTGTATTGTGGGTGCCTTAAAAAAACAAGAAAACGGAGCTGTCATATACGATCCCGACAAATGCATAGGATGCCGCTATTGTATGATTGCCTGCCCCTTTAATGTTCCCAAATGGGAATGGCATCACCCCTTGCCCTACATTCGCAAATGCACCCTGTGCTACCCCAGATTGAAAGAGGGCAAAATTCCCAGCTGTGTAGAAAATTGCCCTGGAAATGAGGATGGACCGGCCCTGGTTTTTGGAAGGCGGGATGACCTTCTCTACCAGGCCAAAAAGCGAATTTATGAAAACCAGGACCGATATTTTTCCCATGTTTTCGGTGAACGCGAAGTCGGCGGAACAGGTGTTTTATTTATATTTGACAAACGGCTCGATCCCATCCAAATCGGATTCCCGGATAATATGGGATCCAGATCCATCCCTTCCTACTCCCAGAGCCCTATGTCAACCGTACCCTACTGGGTGGGCGGCTTAGCTGCTCTTTTTAGCGGGTTAAACTGGATCATCAAGCGCCGGGACAAAATCATATCTGAAAACACAGAGAAAAAGCAGGGTGAAAAGAAATGAATTTAAAAAAGGAATTAACATCTTTTGGCAAAGACCTGATAAAAGGACCCTGGCTAGCTATCAAGCACCACACACCTACCACCAGCCTCTTTGTTATGGCCATCATCGTATTTTTGGGAGTGGCATTTTACCGGTTTAAATACGGCCTGGGGGTTACCGGAATCAATGATTATACTGCCTGGGGATTATGGACAGCTCTCAAACTTTTTTTGTGGTCTCGGCAGGATGTGGGTTTGTGTTGACCGGAATGGTATATGTTTTTAAAATGGAACGTTTTCGACCCTTTGTGCGTTCGGCCGCACTCCTGGGACTGATCGGGTATTCAACCTTTGCCTTGACCCTGATTTTCGAACTGGGATGGCCCTGGAGAATCGCTCATCCAATCTGGATGCATAACTACCATTCCATTTTATTTGAAGTGGCCTGGTGCGTAATACTATATCTGACCATTCTCTTCCTTGAATTCGTTCCCAACATGTTCGAACGGTTTAAAATGTCAAAAATACTGGCCGTTTTTAAAAAATTAACCCCGGCATTTGTGATTACCGGCATCATTCTTTCTGTGCTCCACCAGTCCAGCCTGGGTTCTCTCTTTGTTGTTGCACCCTACAAAATGAATCATCTGTGGTACAGTCCGTGGATCGGACCCTTTTTCATCATTAGTGCCGCATTCTGCGGGATGGCCCTCATCATTGTGGTCGAATTGCTGATGGCGATTTTCAATAAAACCCGAGCCCCAATTGATCGGCTGTCTGATCTGGGTAAATACAGCGTGCCTATCCTCGGTCTCTATCTGGGCTTTAAAATCATGGATATCCTGGAACGTTCAAATGCCAGGGACGCTTTTCTCTCATTTGATCTCTTTACATTCCTGTTTATTGCCGAAATCGGACTGGGAATTGCTCTCCCGATTATCCTGTATATGAACCGAAAAATCAGAAAATCCACCCGGGGCCTGGGATTAACTGCCGGGCTGGTACTGCTGTTCGGAGGAGGGCTCAACCGCTTTAATGTTTCGGTTATTGCCATTGATCACAGTCCCCTGGGATATACTCCCACCCTGGTGGAATACCTTTATGTTCTGTCCATTATCATTATCACGGCAGGTGTCTATATTATTACAACCAGACTATTTCCCGTACGGGAAACGTTTAATTCGATAAGCGATTCCAAAGCCCCTTAATCTTAAAAATCAATCCCAGACTTTTCCCAGCTTGTTCAGTTCTTCGTTGGCGTACTTTCGGAATAAGATTTCCCATTCCCGCGAACCCTCGGGAATACTTTTTTTTTGAGAATTCACCCTCTCCTTGGCATTGTTCTCAATATCTTCATACATCCTCAATTCATTCATAATGATATGAAACAATTTCAATCGAATATTTCCGATGTCTTCAACATAATCCAGTTCCTCATTGATTTCAATATAGTCAATAATCAATCGGGTCAGGCAATTCACTTTATTTCTGGATAGTTTCAGACTCATAAGATAATATTCTCCTTCTCGGCCAATTTGGCTTTCACCATTTTAAACATTTCATAATAGTCAATATTTGCATTCCGGATCTCATTCAGTTTTTCCTTTAAAATTTCCTTGACCTGATCATCAAGCAAATCTTCCTTTGCCAGTTCTTTGATAATAATTTCATGTACTTCAGTAACCATTTTCTCTTTATCTTCGGTAAGAATCAAACTTTCCTTTAAAAGTTCATTCACTATATTAAATGCCATATGTTCGAGCTGTTGTTTGTTCAATCTCATATATATAATATAACAAATTTTGTCAAATAAATCAACTTTGGGTAAATATTTCACACATTTGAATCGAGAGCTTGGGGCCCGATAGATTTGTTTTCGGAAACTCCTCCCATAGAAATGCTTGACAAATCATTAAAAATATTGTACATTTACATTTTTCTACGAGGTAATTATGAAACTTAATAAGTCGAACAAGACTCTTATACCACAAAAAGACCCTGCTGAAAAAAAATGGTGGCTGATTGACGCTGATAATCTGGTACTGGGCAGGTTAGCAACCAGAGTAGCTAATATATTGAGGGGTAAAGACAAACCGTCATATACGCCTTTTTTTGACAATGGCGATTTTGTAATTGTTATCAATTCCAATAAAATAAAACTAACAGGTATCAAGGAAAAACAAAAAATCTATTACCGCCATTCCGGATATATGGGAGGGTTAAAGGAAATTTCCTATAAAAGAATGCTGAATACCCATCCGGAAAGAATTATCATGCACGCGGTCAAGGGAATGTTGCCCAAAAACAAACTGAACAGAAAGATTTTAAAAAAATTGAAGGTCTATCCAGGTACAGAGCACAAACATGCCGCGCAAAAACCTGAAGCCCTGAAGATCTAACGAGGAGGACATTTTGAGTATCGTTCAGTATTATGGAACAGGAAGAAGGAAAACCAGTGTAGCCAGAGTATATCTGAGACCTGGTAAAGGAAATTTGAAATTAATTGTTGGTAAAAGGGTTAGAGAATTTGATACATATTTCCCTTTGAAGAATCATAAACTGACTATCTACAAACCATTAAACTTAACCAATACTGTTGACAATTTTGATGTATTTATCACCGTACAAGGCGGAGGAGTATCTGCTCAGGCCAATGCCATCCGATTGGGAATTTCAAGAGCACTGCTGGAATACAACTCCGAGTTAAGACCTGCCCTAAAAAAGGCCGGTTTATTGACCAGAGATGCCCGGGAAAAAGAAAGAAAAAAATACGGACTGCTAAAAGCACGCAAAGCATCTCAATATCACAAGAGGTAGGTGTCAGGTTATGGTTAACATTAATATGAGAGAAATGTTAGAAGCCGGAGTCCATTTCGGTCACCAGGTGAGACGATGGAATCCAAAGATGAAACCCTATATCTATGGGAAGAAAAATGGTATCTATATCATAAATCTACAGACCGCCATTGAATTATTCAAAGAAGGATTGAAGTTCATAACCGATACGGTGGCTTCCGGTAAAGATGTCCTCATCGTGGGAACCAAAAAACAAGCCCAGACCATAATTGAGGATATTTCCGAAGAAACTGAGGGCATGCACTATGTTCATAAACGGTGGTTGGGAGGGTTGTTAACCAACTTCTCCATGATCAAAAAGAGTATTGAAAAACTGATTGATCTGGATGAGATGAAAAAGGACGGCCGCTGGGAAGTTAAATCTAAGAAGGAACAATCCAAACTGGAAAAAGTGTACAAAAAACTCCATAAAAATTTATGGGGGGTCAGGAACATCCAAGAGCCTCCCGGAGTTATTATCATTATTGATTCCACCTATGAGAGTATCGCTGTTTATGAAGCCAAAAAGCTTAATATTCCAATCGTGGCCATTGTTGACACGAATGCCAATCCAGAAGAGATTGACTTCCCCATTCCCGGAAATGATGATGCTATCAGATCCATTCGATTATTCGTCAGCAAATTCGGAGAAGCCGTTAAAGCCGGTATGGATAAAAGGCAAACCGATGACATGGTTCAGCAAGAGCAGGAAATTGAAGCAGTGGAGCCAGAAAGTGAAGAGACTGCGGAAGTGAAAGAGGCCGCTGAAAAAAATCAAACCGAAAGCAAGGAAAAAACCGACGAAAAGGAAGTAGATACGGAAGAAAAAACCGAAGAGGAAACAAAGGAGAACTAAAATGGCTGCAGATATGTCCCTGGTTAAGAAACTCAGAGAGGAAACCGGGATTGGAATTCTTGAGTGTAAAAAAGCCATTGCCGAGGCTAACAATGATTTTGATAAGGCAACAGAATTGCTGAGAAAAAAAGGCTTTGAAAAAGCCAAAGCAAGATCAACCCGAACCACCAAGCAGGGAATCATTGGATCCTATATTCACACCAATGGTAAAATTGGAGTGCTGGTTGAGGTGGGGTGTGAAACCGATTTCGTTGCCAAAAACGAGGATTTCCAGTCTCTGGTTAAGGATATTTCCATGCAGATAGCCGCCATGAACCCAAAATATATTTCAAAAGATGATATCCCGGCCGATGTGATTGAGAAAGAAAAAGATATATATCGTGCCCAGGTAAA
>DAOVIP010000264.1 GCA_030671465.1 Candidatus Aminicenantota bacterium
ATTCCCAAAGCAAATCAAAATCAACCAAGACAGTAAAAACCGATACCGTCTCGAAAAAGGAATCGGAGAAAAAAGTAGAAACACCAAAGCAGAAAAAATCCCCGGCCAAAAAAATCCCGGAAGTAAAAATTGAGAAAAAAGATATTCCAAAAGAAAAAAAGCCAACAATCGAAAAAGTAGAAAAAAAAGAGGAAAAAAAGGTAACCAAAAAGCCTCCCGAACCTCCGAAAATTATTCCCAAAAGGGAACCGGATAAAAAGAAACCTGTCAAATCGGAACAGCCAAAGATTGTTGAAAAAAAACCGGAAGCGCCTCCAAAGGAAATGAAGGAAAAAGCACCTCCTGTTGTCAAAACCAGACCTGAGAAGAAATTTCCCAATTTACCGGAAACGATTCAAATATCCGATTTTATTACCTATAAAGAACTTTGCGAAAAGTTGAATCTAAAATTAAAAGATGTTGGTAAAAAATTGAAACACCTCAACCAACAACATCAAACCAACCAGCTGCTTGACCTGGAAGACATCAAGAACATCTGCGGTGAATTTGAAGTTGAATTTGATCTGACAGGTTACGAGGATTATATTTTTCATGAAGGTATCGAAAAAAGCGGCGCAAAATTAATTCCCCGGGCACCAGTGGTTGCTGTAATGGGACACGTGGATCACGGAAAAACCACTCTATTGGATCATTTAAGAAAGACCCAGGTGGCTGCTAAAGAAGCTGGCGGAATCACCCAGAAAATTGGGGCTTATCAGCTTCGAATTAATAAAAAAGCAATTGTGTTCATCGATACACCGGGTCATGAAGCCTTTACCAACCTGCGAGCCCGGGGTGCACAAGTAACTGACCTGGTTATTCTGGTTGTGGCTGCCAACGAGGGGGTTAAACCCCAGACCATCGAAGCCATTAATCACGCCCTTGCAGCCAAGGTTCCCATTATCGTGGCCATCAATAAAATAGATATGAAGGGCGCGGAACCGGATAAGGTCAAACAGGAACTGAGCCAGCACAACATCCTGGTGGAGGATTGGGGCGGAGATGTCGTTTCAGTGGAGATCTCTGCCAAAACCGGCAAAAACCTGGATGCTTTGCTGGAAATGATCAGCCTGGTTACCGAGATGCAGGAACTTAAGGCCTATAAAGATATCCCGGCCCGGGGCACCATTATTGAGTCCCGCCTGGATCCCAAGCTGGGTTCGATGGGCACGATTTTAATTCAACACGGTCAACTACACAGAGGAGATTACTTTATCTGCGGCAACTCGATCGGCAAAGTCAAATCAATATTCAATGACAAAGGAGAAACCATTGATACTGCAGAAGCACCCATGCCGATTGAGATGATGGGTTTTGATGAAGTTCCCGATTCCGGAGATAAATTCCAGGTCATAGATGATATCGAAAAAGCCAGAAAAATCATTGAAATGAGAAAACTCAGAGAAAAGGAAAGTAAAAAGGAAGAAATCGACGCTGAGAAAAAACTGAGTCTGCAAAATCTCTTTAAAAAAATGGAAGAGAACAAAACCAAGATATTCCCGATCATTGCAAAAACCGATAATTTCGGTTCGGGTGAAGTCATTGAAAAACTGTTACTGCAAAAAAATGCGGACAACCTGACCATTGATATCATCCACAAGGGTATTGGCAATATAACTGAGGGGGATATACTGCTGGCATCAACAACCGGAGCCATTATCATTGGATTTAACATTAAGGCTCCCCAAAAAGTATTGATCCTTGCCAAAAGGGAACAAATCGAAATCAAACTGTTTGATGTTATTTATCATCTCATTGATGAAATTGAAAAATCCATCAAAGGTGAAATCGTACCGGAGTATATTACCAATCTCATTGGAAAAATCGAAGTGCTTCAGAAATTCAAGATTTCAAGGCTCGGACTCGTAGCCGGTTGCATTGTCAAAGAAGGCAAGGTAACCAATAAATCAAAACTCAAGGTAATCAGGGGAAATGATCTCGTTTTCGAAGGTGATATTGAAACCCTGAAGAGGGTCAAAGATGAAGTTTCTGAAGTCAGGGCAGGGACTGAATGCGGGATCAAAATAAAGAACTTCAATTCCATTGAGGTCGGCGATATAATTGAAGCATACGAATTAACTCTGAAAGAATGATAATCGGTATAATGGCCTTGGATCTATTCACTGAAAATTCACATAGCTTGAAAGAAAAAAGACATATCGTCTCCAGTATTAAAGACAAATTAAAGTATAAATTCAATGTTTCACTGATTGAAAGTGACTATCAGGATTTGTGGCAAAAAATCCAGATTACCATTGTCATGGCTGCCAATAAGAAAGTTCTGGCAGAAAAAGTGTTTCACCAGATTGAAGAAATTATCTTTTCAAATTATGACGTTCAAATTATTCACGTCAAAAAAGAGTATATTTAACCCACCATGCCCTACCGAAAACAAAGATTCATCAGCACCTTAAAACATAGTCTTGGAGATATATTGCTGAACGACATCCATAATCCCGAACTTCAATTTGTTTCAATCTCAGAGGTGAGTGTCAGCAATGATCTGAAAAGGGCCAGGATCTATGTGTCTTCTCCCACCCAGAATATGGAAGATATTATCGAACAACTGAATAAGGCCAAGGGATTCATAAAGAAAAGATTGCCGGAAAAAATGAGCCTGAGATATGTTCCGGAGCTGGATTTTTATGAAGATGTGGGTTTTGAAATGGATCAGAAAATCTCCGACATGAACCAAACCTGAAATGAAAAAAAAAATTTCAAAAATAATCATTGACTCAAAAAAAATTGCTATCAGTTCACATGTGCGCCCGGATGCCGACTCTATCGGAAGTGGCCTTGCCCTCTGTTTAATGCTCAAACAATTGGGCAAACAAGTTCAATTCATGAACACTGACCTTGCACCCTACCCCCTGACCAAATTGCCCAGTTATGAACTCATCCAATATGAACAGATTTATCCTCAGCCTTTTGACATCCTCATACTGATAGAAGGTGGTACCGAATCCAGAACCGGCCAGAAACACATTGATCAATACTTCACCATTAATATTGATCACCATGCCACCAGCAGCCAGGATGCCAACATCAACTGGGTGGTTCCTGAAGCGGCTGCAGTCGGTGAATTAATATATGAACTTGGATTCCAACTTAACATTCGATTCACCCGGGACATTGGTTTTAACCTTTATGCGGCCATTATTTCCGATACCGGTTCATTCAAATATTCCAATACCACGCACAAGTCATTGAGAATTGCATCGGAGTTGGTTGAAAAATGCCAATTCTTACCTCATGAAGTAAGCAACCTGCTATTTAATTCAAATCAATACGACAAAGTGAAGATGATACCCAAGATTCTATCCACATTGGAATTGAAATTAAATAACCGTGTATCCATCATTGAATTCCGGCAACATTTCCTGGAAAACCTGAACTTAAAAGAAATTGAAACCGAAGATATTATTGCAGTTGCCAGGTCAATAGACGGTGTACAGGTAACCCTGTTTTTCAAGGAGATCGACACGGATTTATTCCGGGTATCCATGCCGTTACCTCTCGATAGCGCCGGTAAGCCATTGGAATGGACCCCCGGAACAAGTCCGGGGGTGACGATA
>DAOVIP010000197.1 GCA_030671465.1 Candidatus Aminicenantota bacterium
AAATTTTTAAAAAATGAAGAATTGCTGATTGAACATATTTCCAAAATTATTGAAAGGATAATCAATGATGGTATCATGCTTCCCATATCTCAAAAGAAATTCTCATTGTTTGTAAAAAACGGAATCCAGAGAATCGAAATTGATTATTATGGCAGGCCCTTGTTTCAAAAAGCAGGCTATGAATGAATAAACGGTTCATTCTGAGTATTTTTATTTTATTTTTTTCCCTTAACTTATTGTCTGTAGAACTGGGATTGATCGGAGGAAAAATGAGCAATCCCTCTGAATTCAATTATGGCCTTTCCGGTGGATTCGGATTGTTTATTCCGTTTTTAAAGATGGAGCTGGAATTTGGTCCACTGAGCGAGTTGGAATTAAATGTGATGACCATAGCTCTAAAAATTCGCCACAAGTTCGGAAAACTGGCTCCGTTTGCCGCTGTTGGGGTTGGTACTCAGTTTGAAAAACTGGGTTTTGATTTTGACCAGTATGAATTTTTCACCTTAATCGGAGGGGGCGTGCATTTATATTTTGCCAGTTTATTTTCAGTCAGGGCCGATATCCGGTTCCAAAATTTTTCGGACCGAAATAGAATACGTTTTGGAGCAGGTGTTTTTTTTCATCTCTGATTCAACGGATTCCAAATGCGTTTGAACTTCTATTTCCGGCTTTGAGCAGAAGTGAATGACAGGATTTGGAAAATTAAAGGAGGTAATATGAAGAACAGAATTCCTGAAAAATGGATTGTTTTTCCGGCAATGGTTTGCTTTTTTTTACTGATTTTTTCCGGTATAGGAAATCTGTTTTTATTTCCGGAGGAAACTTCAGGTCCCGCTGAAATTTCTCTTGACTCCCTGGATGAGCTGATGAAAGAGAAAAACATTGAAAACAGTGAAAAGGCCATCAAAGGGTATGAGCGGTTGTTGAAAAAGAATCCCCGAAATCCGGAAATTCTGTACAAACTGGCCAATGCCTATATTGCCATTATCGATATCAAAACCGCAGCCCTGATCGAGGAAAAGGATGAGTATAAACCAATTCTGACTAAGCTTGGTAAGATCGCCTATGACTATGCCTGCCAGGCTTTAGAAATTGATCCTAAAAGCAAGGAGGCGGTCGGAGCGGCCCTGGTTGCCTACGGATATTATTCGGCCAGTTTCGGGATTTTGAAAGCGATTTTCAAAGGGGCAGCCGGGCGCTATAAGGATCTGGCCAATCAACTCAATGAGATTGATGAAAAATATGACGGTGCCCTGGGATACCGCTCTCTGGGGAAATTATATGAAGTGGCTCCCTGGCCGGTCGGCAGCAGCCGCAAGGCCTTGGGTTGTTTTCAGAAGGCAGTGACAGCAGACAATTCAATGTTGTACTCTCATTATTATCTGGGGTTGCTTTATTTTAAAAAGGATGAATATGATCTGGCCAAACGGGAATTTACTTTTGTGGTCGAGAATCCACCCAGTCCATCAGAAATGCATTTTATCGAGCCCTATATTGCTGAAGCCCGGAATTATCTGAAAAAGATCTCCAAGGTTAAAAAATAAGCCAGGGTATTACTGGGATATTTCAGGGTTCAATTGTTTTTTCTGTAAATTTTGATATAACTTTCCTTTTTGAGTTTTTCAATGAATATCTGCAATTCAACTTCCTGTTTTTCCTGAATCAGCTTGTTCTTTATTTTTTCCCTGACTTGCTCGTAGCTCACCAGCTCCGGTTCTTTTTTGTCAATCAATTGAATGATGTACCACCCGTTTTCGGTTTCAATCCAGGGGGAATGTTCGTTAAGCTTGAGTTTTAAAGCGGCTTTTTCAATGTTTTCATTGAGTTCACCCTGCTTGAAATTTCCCAGGAATATTTTATTTTCAGCCCCTTCCAGTTCGGAGTAGGTTTCGGCTATGGCCTTGAAATCAGCGGTGTTCAATTTTACCGAGATTTCATTTCGCTTCTTCATCAGGGCCTGCATATCAAAATAATATTCTTTTTTCAGAAAAATACAATTGAGGGAAATTTCCATGGGCTTGGTGTAGTCGGCCAGGTTTTTTTTATAGTAATCCATTATTTCGGGGCTATCAATCTTGATATTGGAGGTGATTTCCTCATAAATCATTCGCTGCTGCATGCGGACAATTTTCTGCTGCTGTTTGAATTCCTCCATGGTGATACCTTCAGACTGCAAGGCCCTTCTGAGATCTTCATCGGTTTTCAAGTTGTTTTGTTTCTTGATCTCCTCGATGATCATCTTGATTTCATTTTCCACATCATAATTTTTCTCTTTGGCTTTGGATAAAATTAATTTATGTTCGATTAATTGATTTAATAATGTGGATTTCATTTCTTGAATGGCTTTTTGCAGTGCTTCTCCCTGGTACTGAGTCTGCAATTGCTTGATCATGCTGTTTTTGGCATTTTGATATTCGGAAAAGGTAATGGTTTCATCGTTGATGACTGCATAAATTTCCTCCACGACCTCTGAATGCAGAGCTGAAAAACTCAGTATTTGGATGATCAGAATAAGTATTAAACTAGCGAATTTCATCATTTTTTTCTCCTTTGGCAGGTAAATAGTTAAAAAACAGATTTTGGTGAAATATTGTTATTTGGGCATTTTGTTTAAGGTTGTTAAGAAATACTTCGAAGGCTGTTCTCATCTTTTCAGACAGAATTTTCTTTCTTATATCCTCTCTTACCGCTGATAGATAAAGAGTTCGCTTGTTTCTTCTCTTGGTAATCTTGAATATATGAAACCCGTATGGTGATTCGACCACCGGGCTGATTTCATTGATCTTAAGAGAAAATACCACATTTTCCATTTCTTTGGGCAGGATTCCCCTCTCAAAGTATCCCATCAAACCATTGTCTTTTGCTTCCGGGGCTTCTGATTGCTGCCGGGCGGTCTCTTCAAATTTTCCGGGAAAATTTTTAAGAATACCACTGATTTGGGTTGACTTGTCCTTGTCCTTCACGAAGATTTGATGCAGCAGAACTTCATCATTTTTTTTAAATTCAGCTTTGTAACGGTTGTAATAACGTCTAATTTCATTTTCTGAGACAGTGATGTTGTTATAGAGAGAAAAGTAGAGATATTTCTGTATTTTAATGTTGTTCTTTATCAGTTCGGGCTGAAAATATTCATCGATTTGGATCGTATCCAGAAATTCCTTGATTTCACTGTCATCAAGATTCATTTTTACCGATTCAATTTTTCGGAGAATGAGTTCCTGCTTGATATACATATCAAATATTCTTGAGAGTAATTGATTGTTGTTCTGCAACGAATTGATGTTGGCGTACTGGTTCTCTATGAATTTCTTCAGGTCCTGGTTGGAGAAGTTCTTATTGTTTATAGACAGGACGATTTTCCGGTCCAGTTCCCTGGCCCTGGTTTCCTGGGCCTGAATTTCTGCCTCCCTCTTTGCTTTGGCCTTTTTTTCCTTACTGGATTCATCCGCACAATTCCAGCTTGACAATACCAGTAAAAGGACCAGATATATCAGTTTGCATTTCATATTTTTTTGATGGTTATTATATAATAGATTCAATTTACTTTCAATTGGTTTCGTTTGACAATTTTGTTTGTTTCAACCGGTAATCCCGATTATTTAGAGATATCTGGGGTATGCTTCCGGTGGTTTCCCAGATTTTTTTTCTTTTTAATTTCGGTCTGGATATGTTTTCTGAACAAGGCGGGCATGGAGGCTTCAACGGTCAGGTGATTTCCGGAGTGGGGGTGGGTGAATTCAATTGATGAGGCGTGGAGGGCCAGACGACCGAATTGATCCTTTTTACCGTATATGGGGTCTCCCAGTATGGGATGGCCGTAATGGGAAAGATGGACCCGAAGCTGATGGGTTCGACCGGTTGTGGGATTCAGCTGAAGGAATGACGTGTCGGAAAACTCCAATAAAACCGAGAACTTGGTTATGGCTTCTCTGGCCTGGTTTTTCGAACGCGGGCCTGGAACCGTGAATTTCTTTCTATGTTTCGGATGCCTGATAATCGGGGCATCAATCAGACCGTTTCGGTGCCTCATTTTTCCGGAAACCAGAGCCAGGTATTTTTTATTGATCTGTCTGTTCTTAAATTTTTTTTGCATTCGCTTCAGGGTGACTTCATCTTTGGCCAGTATCAATATCCCTGAGGTTTCCTTATCAAGGCGGTGGACAATACCCGGTCTATCGGTATTTTTCATTTCTTCAACCAGTGGATATTCATGGCGGAATATGTCCAGTATGGTTTCCCGGACTGGTCCGGCACCCGGATGGACCGGTATTCCGGAAGGTTTATCGATGATCAACAGATGGTCATCTTCGAATAATTTGCTAAATTGAATTGTGGGTTTGAATCCGGCTTCCCATCCAGACCGGGGAGTGGGTATTGCCTGGGGAAATTCAATCTCCACATAATCATGAGTGGCGATTTCGGTGTTTTTTTTAAGCACCGGTTTTTTATTTAACCAGACCCGGTGGTCTTTGATCAGCTTTTCGATCTGGGTTCTGGATAAATGAGAAAGGGTTTCGCTCAAAAAGCGGTCAATCCGGGTGTACGGTTTTTGGGCTCTAACCTTCTGTTTTTTGAACACCTTTCTTCTTGTAATTTATATACAGAATGACTGAAACGATCACG
>DAOVIP010000334.1 GCA_030671465.1 Candidatus Aminicenantota bacterium
AAGCTGCTATTGATATGGCAAATATGGTAGATGCAAATATCTACGCTTCCGGCCATGTTCATCAACTGAGTCATCATGTAAAGAATTTCTATAAACCTGTACTAAAAAGTAGAACAGTAGAAGAAGATCAGAAACATTTTCTCCTCTCCCCAGTATTTGATCACTTGAAACATCAATTCCCTTTTCAAAATAACCAGATCCGGAGCCTGCAGATTGGTGATCACCCGGCAAATATCAATGAGCGAGATAAAACAATTTTTGTTCGACTTCCATTCAATTCACCGCCAAATCAGAAAATCAGCTTTGAATGCAAACCAGAAAATACCCATATTTATATAACACCTCTCCTGCAAGGAATTCAGGTAAACAAAGAAAAAACAGAAGAAAAAATTCAGAACCATTCAACCTATGATTTCGGTGCATTTATTTTTTTTGGAAAGATAAGTTTAAAAAATAAATATCTATCCAAAGAATATGACCTTTATATAACCAACAACAATCTGGCACTCATAACCATAAATACACGCAATAAGAGTGGCCAAATAAATGAGATCAAGAATGAACCCAAAATTCCCTGTACCATTGGCTATTTACCGTCGAATCCCAAAAATAATTCCCCTGTTGCCTTCCAAAAATTCTTCGGCAGAATAGAAGGACGTGGCCAGAAATGGCCAAAATGGAAATACGGATTTATTCTGGACCGGACGGTAAGACTCGAGGATATGGCCAGAGCAAAAAAATGGGTGCTTGAGAGTTCTTTTGTGGAAAAATCGCTAATGCGAAGTAAGATAACATTTGATCTTCTAAGGCAATTCCAATCTGGCTCTGATCAGCCCAGAATAGCCCCCAGAAGTACATTTGTCGAAGTTATTCTCAACCATGAATACCAGGGCATTTATCTTCTTACTGAACATATCAATAAAAATTTTATTGGCCTGGAAGACTTTGATAAAAATGAAAAATACAACGCCTTTCTGTATCGAGCAAAAAACCGGAATGCCAACTTTACTTCTACTAATTTTGAACCTGTCAAAGATAATATTTATAGTTATTTTCCCGGGGAAAAACAGCCTGTATCAAAGTCGGATGACCCCATCCGCGGATGGCACAGCGGTTTTGCCCAGCGTCATCCAGATCCGGATCAATATGGAGAACACTGGGAGGCCATCGAAGATTTATCAAAATTCTTAGCCCTTGCTCCAGATGAACTGTTTCAGCCAGAGGTATTTAATATCCTGGATATGAACAGTTATATAAACCTGTGGATACTCATCCAGTTAACCGATGATACCGATGGGATTTTTCAGAACCGCTATATGGCCAGATCCAAAGGTAAAAAGACAAAATGGATTTTTATCCCCTGGGATAAAGATGGTGTATTGGGAAGAAATTACAAAATGGAAAAACGGCCTTATAATGAATGGCTCAGCAGTCCATTATTTGAAAGATGTATGAAACTGGATATCTTTAAAAATTCTTTTATTAAGAGGTGGGAAGAATTAACCAATACTGGTATTATTTCAACGGATAATATATTTAAAATGATCAAAGCCAACAAAGAAAGATTAAAGGACTGCTGGCAGCGAAATTTTCAGAAGTGGCCGGCCCATGATACTGTTTATCCGGACAGTCTGGATTTTGACCAGGAGATCGATTTCCTGAAAACCTGGATAGGAAAAAGAATTAAATGGCTGGATCAATACCTTAAAGAATTGGAAAAGGAAAAAGTGGCATGAAATTCGAGTATCGCATCATTACTGTTTTGATAATTATGGTTTTTTTGATCTGGATAATATTTGATGTGATTATAAAAAAAGAGGTTCAATTTACAAAAGACTTTGAATTTTCCTTCGAATCAAAAACAATTCAACAAATAAAAAATTTTGCTGAAAATGCATTAAACGACTACCTGAGTTCGGAAAAAAACAATACCCAGATATATTCACTGGTAAATGCCATTGAATGTAATCACTTTTTACTCTATGCCAACAAGATGAGTGAAAACCGATTTTACGATTTTATTAGCCTCATTTTACTTCCGTCCCAGCGTATTGAATTAAAGGAAAAAGAAAAATATGGCTATGAAATTAAAAGATATTTAAGAAGGAAAAGAAATCTGGAAATCCAATATCAAAAATATGAAGTCTCAAAACCAATATCCAGTAAAAATAAGAAAATCGAATTTTTAAAGATCCAGGTAATCAGAACAAATGCCGAGAAAAATGAAAATCTCAGTTATTACTTCAAAAAATTCAATGACCGTTACTATTTATATTTTAGAAACAGGAAAGCCGTTGCCCATTTACCCGTATCCAATCAACCGCAAAACTTACAAAATACGACAGATGAGTGAAAAAAAATCTACCCAACCGGGCAGTAGTCAATTAAAAACCTACCGGCATGAACTCAAATATTTTCTCAGCAAAAAGGAATATACCATATTTTCAGAAGTATTCTGTAAAACCATGAGAATGGATCCAAACTGCAAAGAAAATTTTCAGTACTGGATAAGGAGTCTCTACTTTGATACCCTGGATAACAATGATTTTTACGATAAAATAATCGGCGTTAACCGCCGAAAAAAAATCCGACTGCGATTGTATGATCTCGATCGGCAGCAGGTAAAAATTGAAATCAAAAATCGCTATAATGAATACATGATGAAGGAAACCGCTTTTTTGGAAAAAAAAGAAGCTCATCAATTAATTAAGGGGGATCGGGATTTTCTTTTGAAAAAGAACAATCCCACCCTAAACAGGATTTACTATTATCTGACCCGAGATTTCTACCGCCCCACCGTATTAACTGACTATGAGCGGGAAGCCTATCTCAGCGAAATCCAAAATATCAGAATAACCTTTGATAAAAATATCCGGGCCAGTACCATAGATTTTAATATATTTAACAAAAATGCCCATTTGATACCCATATTTGATCATGAAATAATTGTCCTGGAAGTTAAATTTCATCAGTTTTTACCCCAATATATT
>DAOVIP010000478.1 GCA_030671465.1 Candidatus Aminicenantota bacterium
CCGATCCCCGAAACAATACCCTGGAGAATGGGATTTTCAAAAAATATGTTTCTTTTATCAAAAAGGCCCGAAACCGAATTGATAAAACAGATCAGAGAAAAAAGGGAAATGGAATATAATATCAAATTAAAGTATTTTTCCACATCAAAGCGATCATGATAGGAGAGAAAAAAATACAGTGAAATCATAAAAATATCAGAAACCAGCAGAACCGACTTGATATGATAACTGGAAAAGAAAACCGAGATGATGAACACCAAATTATAAACAAAAAGGATGTAGGAAAAAGGAGAAATGCCAATATTTTTCATGAAATAAATATCCTTGAACAAAAAGAAGCAAAAACAAATGGCACTGGTTAAAAAGTACAAATAGGATGTCTTGTCCGGGAAAAACAAAATCCAGCCCATAATAAGAAGGAATTCTACCTCCCTCTTGATCAGGCTCAGTTTATAGGCAATTCTCAGTAATCTCATATCAAAAATCCTTTAATCGGATTAACTGTCAGAAACCCGAATATTTTTCTGCAGATTATCTTTTAGATGGATATACCAGTTCTGATACTGGAGGTTCAATCGATCCTTTTGATACGCCTCGGAGGCATGGACAAATGAGTTGAAAAACTGATTTTCCTGAAAACGTATTTTCGACATCAGGAAATGACCGAAGGCAGAATCCGGATAAATCCGCAGGGCCTTTTGCAAGTGATATTCAGAAACGCGGAAGTCCTTGGCCTCATATTCAATAAAGGCCAGACCCATTATCGATTTGAAATTGAGGGGATCCACAGCCAGGCACTTTTGATAACTGATTTTCGAGTTCACATAATCCTTTTGATTCAACAAGAAATCTCCCTTTTTCTGAAAGCCAGCCGCAATATTCTGAATCGTCAACAGGGCCCCCAGCAACAACAACAGGACCAGATTGGGTTTGAATCCGCGGACTTGAATCCGTTCCCGATCACTGTGATTATGGTAGATCTGGGAAAGTACGATGATCAGGGCCAGGGCTGCTGAAAAAAAATACAAACCAATATCCAGTAAATTGTAAAACAACAGAATGAAAAATGCAGACCCATAGAGAATCCGGTTTTTTGAATCGGGTGGTTTAAACCGCTTTCGTTCAAAGAATAAAATAACCAGTATTAAAACTGAAAAAATCAATCCGGTCTCCGACACAAATTGCAGCAAAAAATTATGTGAATAAATAGAACTCGACTCTCCGGTCCTGACATGGTAGGAAATTTCAGCCTCGTAATTGCCCAGTCCGATTCCCATCAACGGACTGGTTTTGATAACCCTTATGGACTGGTTCCAGTTGGACACCCTTAATTTTATCGGTTCCAGGCGTTTAAACTCTGAAAACCTCAATCCGGCCACAATGAAAAAGAAAAGCGAGATCACCATCACTATGGGAGCCAGAAGTTTCAATTTCAAGATCCCGGACATGAATAAATAAAACAAAATTCCAACCGAAAGGTACAGGAGTCCCCCGAAAGATTGGGTTAAAATCAAATTCACCAGACCCAGAAGTAGCAGGGACCCCCAGAAAATTTTATTTTTGGAAGAAATCAGATAATGCAGTATGAATATGATAAAAATCCCGCAGATAATGGTATACAGGGCCGGAAGGGAAAAAATCGAAAAAATTCTTCCGCTTTCAACCCTGGAAATGATGGCCCGGGAATAAAAGTTATCTTCAGGATTTAAAGTTCTTATATAATGGGGAAAAAG
>DAOVIP010000214.1 GCA_030671465.1 Candidatus Aminicenantota bacterium
ATTATTTTCATGCCTCTGGGATCAATATCAAAGATCTCAATTGCCTTCTGTATTTTAAATGCGGCCCGTGAAACAAAGGGATAGCGCTGTTTTATTTCTATTTTGGATTCCCGGGAAACTTGTTTATCAGACTTCATCACGATCTGACCATCTACTGTCACCTCACCGGCCATGACCAGAGCCTGGGCCTTTTCTCTGGATGGGGCCATTTCTCTTTTGACCAGCTCAAGATCCAATCTCACCTTATCCTTACTCATCTGTCATCCCGATCACGATCCCCGAAACTGATCTGTATCATTCTGGATTCAATCTTCATGGTCGATAGACTTCAAAATTCGGTATGCCATACTTGTGGTATAAATAATTAATTCGATAGGTCTTTTCAATTTCCGGTTTCCGCAAACCCTTGGCAAGATTGTTCATGAAAAAACGGGTCTTCAGGTTCAAGTCAGGGTCCGATTCGAATATAGCTAACAATTTTTCATGAATCGGATTCAGGTCGATTGATTTTTCACTTACCAATCTCTGATAGATTCCTTCAAAGTCAGATTTCAATTCGAACAATTCCCGGGGAAATGTTTTTAGGAATTGCCGTATATCATATAATTCGTTCTTCTCAGTTCTCTGGCTATCTCCAACGTTTAACTCCATAAACAGCCTGAAATTTTTTTTGACCTCATAGGAAAAATTTGAAAAACCATTGATGCTTTTTTTTTTGACCTGCCAGCGAAGAACTACATTGCAAATGGAATCGGTAATAACCTCTAAAGGGATCTGTTTCTCCCACCAGCGAAAAAGAATGTCAAAATCCCTGGTGGTAATAATAAAATGAATACCAAAGTGATAATCGAGATATTGAATAATTCGGATAATATAGTCATAATCTGCCGTACTGTCATTCGGGATTTTTATTTTCCCGGACCTTTCAGTGATCACTTTTTCAGGCCTTGATTTTCATGGATTAATTTCAAGCCATAATAAATCAAATTGGGTTCGTAGAGATCTATATTTTTTATTTTATTCAGGAAATAAAAACTCACCCCTCCGGTGGCGATAACCGTGGCCCCCGGACCGGTAATTTTCTTATACTCATTGATCATGAATTCCAGACCGCCGATGCCGCTGTAATAAATACCTGCACGGATATTGCCTTCGGTACTGGTCCCCAGAATGGAATCCGGGATGGTAAAGGCAATACGGTTTAATTTTGCCGTGTTGCTGGCCAGACTTCTGATGGATAATTCTATACCCGGAAAAATGCACCCACCTATATATTCATAATTTCCATTGACAATGTCGAAGGTGGTGGCAGTCCCTGAATCAATGATGATCAGGGGTGGTTTGGAGAAGTGAATTCCGCCGACACTATCGGCAATCCGGTCAGCCCCGAGTTCCTGAGGTGTATCTACCTTGATGGTGATACCGGTTCGGGTACGATGATCAATAAACATGGCCTTTTTTCCGAATAGGCTCTCTATAGCAGTAGAAAGCGATTGATCGATATAGGGAACCACCGACGAAATGATGATGGAACTTATTTTATCCAGGTGGGCCTCTCCAACCAGATTTTTTAAAAAACGGACTGTGATCCGGTCCGGGGTAATGAGTTTATTTTTAAAAACAATCCGGTCCCCGGAAAACAGGGCAGTACCCACACAGGTATTACCGGTGTCAATGGTCAGCAGCATGACTAAATTATATTACAAACCGGTCACCATTTCAAAAATTATCTTCTGAAAAATTCACTCAGGTAATGCAATCTGTCAGAATCACTGCTATTTCTGCTTCGGCTTGCTCAAAATGGAAATGCGTTCAATAGACCAGTTGCCGGGCGAAATGATAGATATTCCCCTTTTGGGAGCAGTCATAAAAGTGAGCAACTTCTGCAAAGGATTCATCGGTTCTCCGACCTTTCGATCTTTTCCCATTCCCCGGGTTCTGACACCCTCTGAATGGAGAACTTCAGGATCCGGAATGGACTTCAGGCAGGTTAAAAGAATGAAAGTATTAATTCCAAACGCATCTCCGCTGATGCTGAAGAGCTCCCGGTTGTCAAGCTGAATCTCAGCGGGCAATTTGCCCCCATCGGTGAATTTTGCCGGCAGCTTATTTTCGATGGTTCCCAAAAACCGGTTGGGGAACAGCAGAGTGCTCTTGCCAAATTTATCAATCGAGAATACATAAACATAATGAAAATCAAAATTGGGGCTGATTTCGGTGTTATCGGTTTTTAAAACCAGGCCATAGATTTCACCCTGATAGGCAATCCCTTCGGTTTTTAATCTTCCGGTTCGGGCATTCTTCAGGGCCAGATGGTAGGGAAACCGGGCTTCATCCGGAGGGGAAACAATTTCCAGCCAGGCTTTTATCTTCATGATCTGCCCGGTGTAATTCTTCAGTTTTCGCACAACCCCGGCCAGATTTCCCTGAGAACCTTCAACCACCACCCAATCCGTCCGGGTGGGCAGTGGAAGATGCTCTGACTGATCTCCGGACACATTGGGGAGCACCAGGGCATAGCTGATGAGCCCATCCCGGTACTGCCCGGTCAGGATGTAGTGGGCACTTGGGGCAGAATCAACGGATTTTATCAGGGAGTTATCCCCCTCAATTTCAGATACCATCCGATTATACAGATCAATTGGAGGCGGCAAGCTGAGGAAAAAACGGATTCCGGTCGGTTTGAGGACCGATATGATTTTAAGTAATTTATCAATGGGATTGACACCCAGGTTTCTGGTTCCGGCCCCGTCCAGTTTAAGTTTCCAGGTTTGATCCTCCCAGAACATGATATGGGACGGCGATTCAGCTGTGGGATCGCTTACCCAGACTATCCCTTTGGCTCTGATCGCTTGATATACCTGCTGAGCCAGCCGTTTTAAGGCAGAATACCCAGAGCCGGTCTTTGGTATATACAATCGCAATCTCAATTCATTGGCGATCACCCATCTGTCAATTTCAAAGATATCCCCGGAGGCGATCCGGTTGATATCTCCCTGGATGACATCTCCGAAACTAAGGCTTAATCCCCTGACCTCGGTGATTCGAACCCGGACAGCCCCTGAATTTTTAAAACTCTTCAACTCGCAACCTTTTCTGATACCCGCGGCCATCCCTCCCAGAAACGAGACCCGGTTTTTATCCTTGAATACCTTTTGAACCGCAATGGTAGTCTGTCCTGAAATTTCCCCGGACCGAGTCCCAAACAGCGGAGCTTTTTTTCGTTCCGGAGTGGCTTCAATATTGGGTTCCTGGATTTTACCCTGGGCCCTCATCAAGGCTTTTACCCTGAGGAGAATGCGATCGGCAGGTTCACGGACCGAAACGCTTCTCAATGTTTTCAGCAAAGCCCAGGTAAAAAGACCGTGATTGTGATTGTCTTCATCGATAATTTCAGCTGCCTGTTCAAAATCCTGAGCAGCTGAAATGATGAGTGCACCCTTTTCGGCAGGAGTCTGTTCGAACCAGGTGGGATCAGCAGCATCCCGTAAATCTGGAGCTAAGTAACGGTATTTAACCGGGACTTTCAGTCCTCTGGATATGGATCCGCTGTGACAGGAATCAACAATAGCGGTCAGACATGCCCCCTTTTCCTGAACTGCATTGTATAGTTTCCACAATTCCTTGTCCCTGATATCCCTTGCTCCCCGATGCGAATCGGCGGGTACCAGGCTTTCATCCAGGCCATCCTCCTCTCTGGTTGATGAATTGACAACCTGCGAACCGTGACCCGCATAAAAAAACAGGCAGATATCACCGGGTGAGGCTGAATCGATCAGATGGGTTTTGAAGGTTAAAATAATATTTTTCCGGGTGGCAGAATCATTTTGCAAAACCCGGATGAAACCCGGCTTGAAACCAAAACGGGCAATCAAAATATCCCGCATGGCTTTCATATCATTGACCGCCCCGTTCAGATTGTCCCAGGATCCGCGGCCTTTGAGTTGGGAGGACATTTCCTGATTTTCTTGAACCGAAGCCAGTTTGGGCTGATAAATATCAATACCGACCAACAGCGCCCTTCTGGTCTGAGGGACAAGTTCCAGACTCAAAATCATCAGTAACGATATTAAACAGAACCAATACTTGTCAAGGCCCGTATTTTGGGATACACTTTTTTTCATAAAAAAATATTCTCCGTTAAATTGAAGGATATTAAATCAGTTAAAAATGATATTTATCCCCCCTCCGGGGGAAACGATGCAATTATTTACTTGAGAATGGGTTGGCCGATTACCGCCATAGATTCCAGGTAAACCAGGCATGGCGGGTATAGTAAACATAGGGTCCCCATTTCAAATAGGTTCCATCGGTAAAATTAGCACG
>DAOVIP010000052.1 GCA_030671465.1 Candidatus Aminicenantota bacterium
ACAATAATTTTTATTTTAATCGAATGCACGAATACTTCAGCCGCTGATAGCGATATTTATAATATCGGAAACCTGAATATCAGGTAAAAATGATCTGGGCACCTGCCGACAGGTGGTAAAATTCACCGACAGTCAGTACTTTTTCAACCTGTTCGCAAAAATCTTCCGGTTTCAAACCGAACATATCCACTGAGACCTTGCAGCCATACAGTTTGGCTCCGGCATCATGGATCATCTCGATGAATTCCGGGATAGAGGGGATATCCAAGTCATTCATCTTTTTATTCATCATGGCGGTTGCCATGGCTGACATTCCCGGGATCGCTCCCAGCAAAGTGGGCATGTGCATGCCCGGATTGCCAACCGTGGAAACCTTTATTTTATTCATCCTTTTTTTGGTAATCGCGTCCAAACCGAAAAAAGTAAAAAAGATGGATGCCTCAAGACCCTCCATGCGGGCACCGTTGGCCATGATCAGGGCCGGATAGATGCCATCCAGAGAACCCTTGGAACAAATGATGGAAACTTTTTTGATTTTTTCATTTTCTGTAGACATAATTATCTCCTTAAACGCAACTTTGTGGCTTGGGAAGGCCCGCAATTTTCGAGGCTTTTTTCAGTGGGCCATCCGGAAAATATTCATAGAGTTCCTTGGTGGAAATCCCGCCTGCCTTATTCATCCGTCTGATGGTCGGCAGGGTTCCCTTTTCCTCAAAGTCTTTTTGTAAAAAATCAATCACCTGCCAGTGAAAATCATTGAGGATCGCAATACCCTCACCCTTGGCAATGGCAATGGCAATCTCTCGGTTCCACTGTGAAGAGTCAGTCAGGTAATCTTCTTCATTGACATCGACGCTAACGCCGGCAATTTCTTTCTTAGGCATGTGTATACTCCTTATTTAAACTGCTTAATTTTTTTCCTGCTTTGGTCATATGGGTGGTGATTCCGGGCATCGGCCTTCCCCTTAACAACAGGTTCCAGTACATCCACCTGAAGGCCAGTTTACCCAAGTGATTGATCCGGGTCTCCTTTAACAGGGAAAACGGTCCCAGAATAGGAAACGGAAAGCGTCCCTGTACCGGTTCGATATCGTAATTAAAATCAATCAAAAATGCCTTGCCATCTCCGGATTCGATAAAACAGTTGGCATGTCCGTCGGATGAATGTTGGAAAGCCTTTCCCTTCATGAAGTTCATTATATTTCCGGTTAGGACTTCGGCCTGGAAGTGAGCCACAGAACCTGCCTTTGAAGTGGGTACATCGGCCGCATCTCCCAGCACGAATATGTTTTCATGTTGCTTGGACTGCAGGGTATGCTTATCGGTGGGAATGAAATTCAGGTCATCCCCCATTCCCGATCGTTTGATCAGCGGGTCGCCCATGTTGGTAGGAACTGTGACCAGCAGGTCATAATCCACTTTCTTCTCATCATAGGAAACCATCTGCTTCCGCTGAGAATCCACCCGTTCGATACTGAAATCGGTAACCAGGTTTATATTTTTCTCCACTAGCAAATGCCCCAGTACATCACTGCAAATCTGTTTGGTGAAGGCCCCGGAAAGGGGAGTCACATAGGTCAGGTCCACCTGGTCTCGCAAACCCTTCTTTTTCAGAAACCAGTCGCTTAAAAAGGTAAATTCCAGTGGAGCCACCGGACACTTGATGGGCATTTCTGCCAGATGAACCACCATCTTCCCACCTTCCCAGTTTGCCAGTTTCTCTCTGAGTTTTTTAGCTCCTTCAATGGTATAAAAATCAAAGATATCCCGGTGCCAGCTATCCTCAAGCCCCTCGATTTCATCCGGTACAATTTTGGCCCCGGTAGCTACAATCAGGATATGATAATCCAATTTTTTACCGTTTAACAATTGAATGCGGTTGTTCCGGGGATCGATGAGCTCCACTTTTTCCATCAAGAATTCAACCCTCCCGGGAATGAAATCAGCTTTGTTTCGGACCACATCCTTTTCGGAATAGAATCCGAAGGGCAGCAAGAGAAAACCGGGCTGGTAATAATGACTCCGATGCTCATCAACAATGGTAATCGACCATTCCCGGTGGTTAATCTTCCTGGCCAGGTGATTGGCCATCATGGTCCCGGCGGTTCCGGCACCCAAAATCACAATTTTCTTCATCTCTGGACTCCTTTCATTATCCGATTTGAAGGTAATCAATCATATACCTTATATACATCTCTTTAAAGTCATAAATATTGCCATCTGTCATTTTAATATATTATAAAGTGTTAAACATTAATTGTCAACCATTATGGTTATGTTATATGTTTTTTTTTATCCCAGAGCCGGATCAGGTGGTGAACGGCCGGCCGGATTTTTCAATATTTTCTGGATATCAATTTTATCTGGAAAATAAAATTCTGAAGTGATAAACGGGCGGTTTCCTCTCCTCCGGTTTTCAATTCCAGATCGATCTGGTAAATAATTCTTAAAATTTGCTGCAGCTTGGCATCTGAGAAATTCCTGACCGAATGGATAAATTTATTCAAAATAAAATGGGGTTGCTGCAAGACCTTACCAATATCGTTAACCGGAAAATTGTGTTTCAATAAGAATTTTGCCGTGAATATTTTATTGTAATGGGTGATCAGCGTACCCAGGATAAAAGTGGGTTTTACCCCGTTTATGAAAAGATATTTCAAGATCTCCAGATATTTGGCGGTATCCTCGTTCTCAATGGCCTCGGTTAGATCCCAGATGGAATGGGGTTCAATTCCGGTAATAATCATCTCAATATCCTCGGTATCCAGGCTGTTCTCCTGATGGCTGGAAATCTCAAATTTTGGCAACTGGTTGATGATCGAGGCATAATCCTCACCCTTTAATTCAATGATTTTCTCCAGGGCACTGGCAGTAATAGAAATACCCCTTTCCTTTAAATAAGATTTCAGGTAATTTTTAACCTCCGCCTCTGAAATCCGATCCAAATCAACACAGCAGGTGCTGGATGAGTCCAGCTGCTCGATAAGGGGAGATATCTTGGACTTTTTTATTTGACGGTATTCATCTTTACTGGAATTCAGAGAAAAATACAGAATCAAAACCGTATTCGGATTCGGGTTTTTTAAATAATTTTTTAAAATTTCCCTATCGCTTTTATTCAAGTTGATTCCCTTCTCCTCGCGAATCACGGCAACCAGAATTTTCCGGGATTGAATAAAAAAACTGGAACTCTTTGCCTCCTGAATGATCTCTTCCCAATTGCCCTGATTGTCCATATCAAAATAATAGCGTCGGTAATTGAAATCACTCTTTTTCTCCAAAAAGTGTCTGCAGAAAGAATCAATCAGTTGTTCACCCAGGAACTCATTGAAACCATGCAATATGGTAAAGCAGAAATTTCCACTACCCGATTTGATTTGTTTCATTAACTCAAAAAAGGTTATTCCAATCATTTTAGCTGTATACGATCATCGGGTCATGATCCCGGGTATTGGTTAAAAATTTTCAAGCATGATTGACACAATGCTGTCGGAAAATTCTGCTGAAATTTTCTTCAGAGCTGCAGACGCCTGGGAAAAAAAATCACCTGTATCAATTTCATACTGATGGGAGAAACTGACATTTTTGTTTTCATAAATGATCTGATTGGTTTTCAAATCAATGAATCTGACCTTTAGCCTGATTTTTAAGTTATATAGATTGGATTGGCCAGCCCGGGATATACTCAGAGGCTTGACCTCAAAATAGGATATTTCACCTTCCAGGCTTGAATCTGCCTCTGACAGATTCTCAATCAATTTTAGTCGGCTGCGCTTGATAAATTCATCCCTGATGGCAAAGGTTACAAACTGTTCGGCCTGGGACAGAGAGGTTTTATTATCAAAATCAGGTATATAGATGCTCTTGATATGATCGGGAATTTGACTTCCGCGGCCGGATAATTGATAACCGCAGCCGGTCAGGAACAGCAAACCCACCCATAACAGCGCTACTGCCTTGATTCTTTTTAAACTTATCATTATTTCACCACAATACTCAACATCTTATTTTTAACATAAATGATTTTAACCATTTCCTTTCCTTGGGTGTACTGCATGACTTTCTCCGAATTCAAGGCCATTTCCTTTATTCTGGCCTCATCTTCGTCCAGATTGGCCTTGATCTTTTCCCTGATCTTCCCATTGATCTGGATCATGATATTGACCCACTCTTCCGAAACAAATTTCAGATTCACCTCAGGCCAGCTCTGGTTGGCCAGAAAAGATTGGTGACCCGTTTTTTCCCATAGCTCATCACAAAAATGAGGGGTAAACGGGGACAGTAACTTCAGCAATTCCTCAAAACAATGTTTGAGCAATCCGGGATTTTTTGATTTCAAAATTTCATGAGCTGAACTCAATTCATTGAAAAATTCCATCATGGCTGCTATGGCCGTATTCAAATGAAATCTCACCTCAATATCTTCGGTAACCTTTTTTATGGTTTGCTGCAACCGGGTATACAATTCCTGGCTGGCAGGATCAGCTATACCAAACTCCCTTTCCCGGGAAAACAGTTCCTGATTCCGGTGAAACAGATTCCAAATTCTGTGTAAAAAGCGGTCAACCCCCTCCACTCCCTGTTCGTTCCATTCCAGGTTTTTTTCCGGAGGCGCAGCAAAAAGAATAAACAACCTCACGGTGTCAGCCCCGTATTTCTCCACCAGGTGATCAGGATCCACCACATTCCCCCTGGATTTTGACATGGCACTTCCCCCCAGGGTGACCATTCCCTGAGTAAGCAGGTGAGGAAATGGTTCGGCAATATTTGTCCAGCCCATATCCCGAAACACATAGGTAAAAAAACGGGAATAAATGAGATGAAGAATGGCATGGGTTTCCCCGCCCACATAGAAATCAACCGGCAGCCAGTACCGGATCGATTCCGGCTTAAACGGCTCTTGATCCGATGCGCCCGCATACCTGAAGTAATACCAGGATGAATCAAAAAAGGTATCCATGGTATCGGTTTCCCGCTGGGCCGGACCTCCGCAGGTGGGACAGCTCCCGTTCAAAAACGATTTTGAATGTTTCAGAAGTAAGCCACCTTCAACGGTAAATTCCACATCTTCGGGTAACTTAACCGGTAAATTCTCAATCGATTCGGGTACCACTCCGCATTTTTCACAGTATAAAATGGGAATCGGGGTTCCCCAGAACCGCTGACGGGATATTCCCCAGTCCCGGATTCTGAACATCGTCTTCAATTCACCCAGCCGATTATCAGTTAGAAACTTACCCATCTTTTCAATGGACTCATCTGAACTCAGACCATCATAGGGACCCGAATTAATCAAGTAACCCTTTGCAACAAAGACTTCATCAACTTCATTGGGATAGGACTTGTTTTTTTCCTCCACAATAACCCGGCGAACCGGTATGTTATATTTCCGGGCAAACTCAAAATCCCGTTCATCATGGGCCGGCACCGACATGATGGCTCCCGTCCCATACTCGATGAGGACAAAATTGGCCAGCCAGATGGGGATCCTTTCCCCGTTAAAGGGATTGATGGCATACTTGCCGGTAAAGAATCCCTTCTTCTCAGTCAACTCCCGGCCTGCCTTTCTTTCTCGTTCGATCTCCCGGATAAAAGCCTCAACTCCATCCGAATCGGGATGATCCTGAATCAACTCCTTGACCAGCGGATGCTGGACCGACAGGGCAACAAAGGTAGACCCAAAAATGGTATCCAGCCGGGTGGTGAATATTTCTATTCTTAAACCGGTTCCCTCCACCTCGAAACTGAATCCGGCCCCTTCACTCTTTCCGATCCAGTTTTTTTGCATGAGCAGTACTTTGGTCGGCCAGTTTTGCAGTTGGTCATGGGACTGGAGCAATTCATCCGCATAATCTACAATTTTTAAAAACCACTGGTCCAATTCTTTTGACTCGACCAAGGAATCGCATCTCCAGCACTTGCTCACAATAACCTGCTCGTTGGCCAAAACGGTTTTACAGGAGGGACACCAGTTAACCTCTGCTTTTTTCTTGTAAGCCAGGTCTTTCTCAAACATCTTGATGAAAATGTATTGATTCCATTTATAATATTCGGGCATACAGGTTGCCAGTTCCCGGGTCCAATCATATGAAAAACCGAGTTTTTTGAGCTGGGCCTTCATGAATTCAATATTTTTCAGGGTCCAGTCCTTGGGATGCAATCCGTGTTTGATGGCGGCGTTTTCTGCGGGCATGCCCAGGGCATCCCAACCCATGGGATGCAGCACATTGAATCCCCGCATCCTTTTCTGGCGAGCAACCACATCACCGATAGAATAGTTACGGACATGACCCATATGAATTCTGCCGGAAGGATAGGGAAACATCTCCAGGCAGTAGAATTTTGGCTTCCGGTCATCCTCAAGCGATTGAAAAACCTTTTCCGCTTCCCAGGATTGCTGCCATTTTTTTTCAATCTCTTTGAAATTGTACTTCATCGCTTATCACCCATCCGAATTCAAGATTGATATACTTCCCGTATTATACTGCAATTATCATCCCACTTCAAATGATTTTACATTTTTGCCCGGTTCGAACAAATATAGGGGTCAAGCGGGTGATTTTTACGAAGGATTTATTTTTAACTCTTATTATTGGACTTATAATATTTTTTTATAATGGGGAATGTGTTTTTTTCATGAAAACGGACAACATCCTCAAGTTCACTCATTATTTTTTTCTTTTTTGTTCCTGAGATCCTGAACTCTCTGTCAACAATTTCAGCCCCCTGCAATTCCTGGCTTCCCATAAAGGTACCTCCCAAAACCAATAAATAGTCAGGCATAGCATCAATGCGGTTTGCCTCCGCCCAGACACGGCACCAGGCTCTGGAGGTAGATTTGATATTATATCCGCCACCACCTAACAATAATAAATGGTGGCTATAATCTCTTATTGTTTTCATAAGGTTAGCCATACTTCCATTGGTTAGCTTTAAATTGCTTAAAGGATCACTTTTATGTGAATCAGCCCCAACTACCGCAACCACTACGGTTGGTTTAAACATGAATACGGCTGGAGTAACCAATCGATTAAACACCCACTCATAAGCCTCATCATCGGTATCTACCGGCAATGGTATATTTATATTGAATCCTTTGCCAATATCTTCACCAATGGATTCCTTAAAACCTGACCAAGGGTATAGGGTTTTTCCACTTTCATGAAGGGAGACGGTCAGGACTCGATCATCTCTATAGTAGGCACTCTCAACGCCATTCCCATGATGGGCATCCAGATCAATGTAGGCAACTCTGTACCCATGGGCCAGGAAGGTATCAATGGCCACGATAATGTCATTGATATAGCAAAATCCCTCCGCATGGTTACGACTAGCATGATGAAACCCCCCTACAAAATTAAAGGCAATATTGACTTTATCTTTTATAATCCTTTCAACACCGGTAAATGTGGCAGAAGTGTATAACATTATATAGTCAAATAGACCTGGGAAAATCGGGCAGTCATCCCCGCCGAGATTGTAATTAAGGAGAAACTCTTTTTTAAATTGCCCTGAATTGCATTTTTCAAGGGCACTAATAAATCCCGGATCATGCGACTCAATGAGCAATTTTTTTGTCATCATTTTAGGCTCTTCGACTTTCATCCATGGTTCATTGAGATACCCCTGCCGGTTGATCAGGTTGAGGGTGATGGTTGCCCTATCGGTTTTATAGGGGTGTTCCTCGCCATATGAATAGTCACTGAAACGACCGGAATAGACAATGATGCTTCCCTTTGGCCGTGCTAAATCTTCTTCGGGAAATTTAACCACAAATGTACATGTTCCCAATTCGAACTGTTTTTTAGCCGTTGGCCAGGCTCTATTCAATAACCCCATGGCCCCACCATGGTGAGGAATAACTTCAGCATATACTCCTGATAATCCTGAGGCGTAGGCGATTTTTTTTAGATAGTTGGCCAGAAAAATACCCAAACCCAATCTTTGGTAATCATCATGCACAATAATGTCAAATTCTCCCATTTTAGAGCTTGGGTTATAAGTATATCGGCCTTCAGCAACAATTCTGGGATTCTCCCTTGGGCCTACTAATCCGACAATCGCCATATCTTTTGAATAATCGATGTTACAAAGCATTTGGGCTGTTTCATTGGATAATTTTTTTATTGATCCATGATACCGCATCCGTATGGTTTCAAGGGAAAGGGAGTAAAACGTAAGTTGCATTCGCCTGGCATCACTTGGTTTTATAGGGCGAAAGAAGACCTCTAATCCACCTTTAAATGTATGAGTACATTCATAGTGATGGGGATAAACCATACCGGATTCGGGACAATCAACGATGATTTGATTTTTCCCCACATAATTAAACTTCTTGGCTTCCTTCAATAGTTGTTTTCGAAATTTTGGATGAGCTATTGAAATTAGAGCAATCGCTCTTTCACGGTAACTTAAGCCATAAAGATAAACATAACCATATTCCGTTACTACAAAATCCACTTTTGACCGGCTGAAAGAGACACCCTTGGCAACTCTCTCGGCAACAATTCTGGATTCAGTTCCGTCCGGGCTGGTTGAGTGCAGGGCCATAATGGAGAATCCATTTTCAGAGCGGTTGCTTCCAATAACAAAATCCATGCTGCTTGGCAGGTTATTAATATGAGATGCCTCACCGATATCCGCCCACGGCATGCCACTGAGTTCAATTTTTTCAATAGATAGAACTGAAACCATTTTCTTATTTTTAGCA
>DAOVIP010000237.1 GCA_030671465.1 Candidatus Aminicenantota bacterium
ACTTTCGGTCTACATCAGCTACACCTTGCAAATATGGGATTTTTTGCTATTTTCTGAAAGTGCATGATGTTCAAAGTGGCGAAAAAATGAGCGAGGACATAAAAACCAAATAAATGGGTAAATTCGTTGTTAATTCTTATAATGTGCCCTTTGGTATCAGTTATGACAATAGCTTCTGGAGAATTCTCGAATAGTTGGTCAATGTAGGAGCGTTCATAGCGGAGCTGAAGTTCCTTAAGTTTATATTTTTCAACAGAGGTTGGTTTAACTTTTTTTTGTGATTTTGATCTTTTTTTTACTGACATCTTGACCTCCCTGTATAGGCGGAAAATCAATTTTTAAAAACATTTATAATATAGTTGAAAATCTTCCTTTTTTCAATACAAGAGGTGGTCATTTTAATTTCGGCTGGCTGTCATCCTCTGGTTAAGCCGGCCTGCCTGGAGGCAGAAGGTCTCCAATTTGGCCTGAATCAGCTGGGGAAATGGAGAACCATCACTCTCAATGGCTAAAAATGGCAGGTCTTCCATGTCAGAGAGTATGGTTTGAAGGTGTTGATTTTTTGGATCAGTTGAAAGCTTGGCTTTCCGGTTCATGGCTTTATGAATAATTGCTTCTGACAGACGATTGGGCATGCAACCAAAAGGACCGATGGCAATTACACCGCAGGCATTAATTCCCACTTCGGTTAAACTGCTGCCAATTGTCAGAACTGCCTCTCCGGTCAGGTTGGGTGATAAAAAAGGTGTGGCATTTTTTATAATGGATTGGATATCTATGGGTTCTGAGTGAATGATATTTGATCTGGAAAATATCGATTTTAACTTTTTTTCTGACCATGACATATACCATTGCCTTAATCTGACAAACAGCTTTTCCTTTCTTGATAATATGGGAATTTCCAGATCATTACGGACCAGATAATTGCAGTAATACAGCCATTCGCTAACCGGAGAACATATGGTGGCAAAACCTTTTTTGGCTAGGCATTCGGTTAAAAACTGTCTGGAAAGAGGGTCCCGCCTGACAAATATTTCCCCGGTTATGAGAATCGTGGGAACCTTCTTAAAGGGGAGTTTCATCTCGATTCCGGCAAATTGTTTTGATGACCATTCCATCTGTTTGATTAATGAATTGAAATCTCCGTTTTCCAGTTCAAAGAGTAAACCTTTCCAGGCATCTTGAAAAATCAACATTGCACTTTCAATGTCACAGGCATTGGCCAGTATCATGGAGCGGATATCTTCTATAACATCAGAAATGACAGTGGCCCACCATGCTCTCTGCTGGATATCCCGGCTTAAGCCGAGGTATGAATTCTCGGATGTTAATGACAGAAGAGCCACATCCCTCAACTTTTGTCTTTTAATCAAATCTTTCATAAAGACTGAATATTGGCCAAACCGGCAAGGGCCTGAACTGGTGGCCATAAAATATACCAATATCTCATTTTTCTTTTTTTCTTCTTTGATGTACCGGAGGAGTATACCGGTGGTTAAGATTAAGGGCAGACATTCCTTACAGGATGTGTTTCCCCGACCAATTCTCAATTCTGCTTCTCCTGCAGGGGGGGGGGCTTTTGCCTGAATGCCTATCCGGCGAAAAACAGCTGCAAAAAGCAAGGTGCTGATTTCACCCATGGATGGAAATAGCAGGGTTACCCGGGGATCGGTTAAAAGTAACTCCTGACCTGATGAGGTGATGATGGATGGAATCCCATTATTCATTATAAGCCGGGCTGGTGAAAAAGTGGATTGTGAAGAACTTGACGGTTGTTGTATCATTAGTTGTCTGTAATTGGAAATAATATCCAGAAAGGCTTCTATCCGGGTTTCCAGTCCGGCATCAGCGGTGTGACTGTCCAACTCAAGTGTCAGAGAGGGTTTTTGGCCCATAATATCCCTGAAATATCCGATGATAAAAGAATCAGGACCGCAGGAAAAATTGGATATGTAGGTGCCGAACAATTGGGGATGTTTTTTTACCAGTCTGGCGGCTTTTAATATCTGCTGGCCCATTCCCCAGTACATATTTTGCTTCAATTTCTCTGCTTCGAAAGATAAAAAATCAAAGGGAATCACCTGAATTTCCCTGGAGGCAAACTTGTGAGGGATTCCCATATGAGCCTCATCAACAAATCCGTTATATGGCCGTGCAAAAATCACCACTGCTATCCTGGTTGGATCTGCTTCCAGAGCCTGCATTGCCTGTTTACCGATTAACTTCATCTCTTCCTGGCATTTTTGCTGCTGCCAGAGTGATTTATCAAATGATTTTTCAGCGAATTTATGTTTTATGCCCATCCTTTTCGCCATTTCAATCAGTGGTTTTCGGGCAGTTTCGAGTCCCTCTGACAGATCCAGGAGAGGAGATAAAATCTTGATTTCCTTGTTTTTGATTTTTTCCAATTTTTCCTGAAATGCCGCTTGAAGATAATATGGCTCTCCCTGTACAAAGGGGCAAACCTGAGAACCGGACTGGTTGTTTTGGCTGGGTACTGATTTAAAATGGGGTAAAAACAAAAAGTCAGGTGGATTATCAGAATTTATGAGGGTGTAGAAGAAACCATATGATAATTCACCGGGATAACATAAAGCTGCATTTTTCAGGTCAATCCCTCTCTGATCGGGTAAATCCGGAACCATAAGCTCAAATCCCAGTTCAGTAAAAAAATTGGAAAAGAGTGGATAATAAGTATTTACCAAAAAACTTTTGTTAATACCGATCCTGGGTCTATTTTCTGTGTTTTTATGGTTTTTTGCTCCATATTTTTCAAATATTAATTGCTGTCTCAGTCGGACCAGATCCATTTTTTTCATATCGACTGTTTTGCGATTCCTTATATTGTCATACCGGTTACAGGCTCCTCCAAAGGGGTATTTTTCCCCTTCCAGTTCAATCATGGCTATTTCACAATGTCGATCACAGTTTTCTTTTCCTCCCTTACAGATAAAGGATTTACCGTATTTCACTTTACGTTTTGACAGTGCTTCAAGATTGAACTTCTGGGATTCCAGTAAACCCTTTTTTATTCTTTTTTTTATCTCCAGGGCTGCACCAAATGCACCCATTAATCCCGGCTCCGGTGGTACAACAATAGGCTTTCCAACCAGGGCTGTCATTGCCAGCGGTACTGCCCGGTTATAACAAACCCCTCCCTGCATAAATATTTTCTGGCCCATTGGCCGGTTTCCCTTGACTCGATTGTTATAATTCATGCAAATCGAATACACCAGACCAGCCATGATATCTTCCTGCTTGATACCCTCATGGACAGCATTTTTTATGTCTGAGGCAATGAAAGCGGCACACTGATCGTTAAAATTGGGCGGTTGAGTGGCTTTCATAGCAATGTCTCCGATTTCTTCCATTTTTACACCCATGGTTTCAAAGGCGGATTCTTCTAAAAATGAGCCGGTACCTGCCGAGCAGGCCTCATTCATGGCATAATCCGATGGTACAGTATTGGTGATTGTTGTATATTTGGCATCCTGACCCCCGATCTCAAAGATGGTATCCACCTGAGGATCAAAAAAAACCGCGGCTGTGGCATGGGCAATAATTTCATTTAAGATTCCTCTGGTAAGGGCATGAAGGCCGGCGATCTGTCGGCCTGATCCGCATACTCCAAGACCCACAATTGACAGTTTTTCCGGGTTTACTCTGGCTTGAATCAGGCTGAGAATTTGAGCATAACAACGCCGGGAAGCCCCGACCGGATCACCATTGGTTCGCAGATAAACCGAAGCCAGAATGGCGTTATCCGAATCTCGAAGCAATACTGCTTTGGTGGTGGTGGACCCCACATCCAAACCCAGGATACAGCGATCATATTCCCGGATTTCATTCTGGTTCATTGTTTTAAAATCCACCATGTTTTTAAAATTGCTGAGCGGGGGAAGATTTTCAAATGATATCTTCCGGGTCTTTACCAAACTCGAAATCCCTGAATAGGAGATGGAATCATTTTTTAATGCCCAAAG
>DAOVIP010000067.1 GCA_030671465.1 Candidatus Aminicenantota bacterium
GTTTTTAATATATTCTTTAACTCCGGTAACCGCCTCGATTCCCATAAATATCAATAGTGAAGCGATAAAAGCCTCAACTCCGGTTATTTTCAACGTTTTATAAAAGATGCGGGCCAAAATCCTGATAATGAATTGAATCACCCCAAAATAGACCAGTAGGCCCATCAGGGCCGACACAAATATAATAACCGGGAGCGCCTGAAAGGCCAGTGTGGCTCCGATCTCAGCGGAGTGAACCAGTTTTCCGAATAACAATTCAGCCCCTTTATCACTGTATCCCAGAATCCTGACAAAAATGCGGTTCACCCATTCGAATGTGACCACACCCACAGCAGTTTTCAGCATGAAAACCGCTATAACAAATTGGGTAATCAAACCGTAAATAACAGTTTTCAGAGCAATTTTTTTCCGGTTATTGGATAACAAAAAAGCAACCAGCAAGAAAACCATAATACCGATAATCCCGGAATACCTGCTCATTCTATTAACCTGTTTGAGATAAATTTACGTCTATATGCCTCAGGAAACACCTGAACCAAAATTGATTTTATCACCCCCCAAAACCAAAGTCAAAGGATTATTGACTATGTTTCAGCAGGGTGTTAGTATGGATTTATATCTGATATCGGGTCTGCATGAACATGAAAAAAAAGACAATACTTTTATTTCTCAGGATAGTGGTTAGCGCCATACTGATCGGATATTTTCTGCTCATGCTCTCCAATCAACAGGGTAGCCTCACCGATGCTTTTAAAAAGATTTTTGAGGCCTTTTCTTCTGCTTCACTCAGGTATCTTATTCCGGCCAGTCTGCTCCACCTGGTAGGATTCGCCCTGATTAGCCTGAGATGGAAATTCATGTTAAGAGCCCAGGATATCCAGGCCAGCTTCGGTCAACTCTTTCTGTACTATTTTATGGCAGCTTTTTTCAACACTTTTTTACCGTCCACAATCGGAGGCGATACCCTCCGAGTCATTGAAAGCAAAAAACTGACCGGGAAAACCACCACCTCTCTAATGGTGGTCATAATGGAAAGGATAACCGGATTGGCAGCCCTGATTACAATCGCCCTGACCGCTTTAATCATCAAAACCCTAAGGGGAGACAATGAAAATACAGGAATCTGGTTTTTATTCGCTGTCCTGATTTTAATGGGAGTGGTTGGAATGGCGTTGGCCCATCCCGGTATTGCCCCCAAAGTCCTTAAATTTTTGAATAAAATATTACCGAAAAAAGTCGGTCATTTATTAAACGAATCTTATCAAGCCATATCCATTTACTTTCACCGGCCTTTTGAGCTCATGTCTGCACTGTTGATCAGCCTTATCTTTCAATTGAATATGATCATATATTATTACCTGATTGCCCGGGCTCTGGGCCAGAATCCGGATACCATTGATTTCATGATCAAAGTACCGGTAATGATCGTTCTGCTCATGACCGTACCGGCCATAAATGGACTGGGAATTCGGACAGCCAGTTTCAAACAGTTGATGAATTTCCCGCCAGCTTTTGCCCTATCGGGCGAACTCATCGATCTGGGGATGAGAGTGGGTTATGGTATCCTGGGTGGTTTGGTCTTTCTGGTTTATCGCCGGCCGGATCATCAAAAAGAATAAGGATTCCAAGCTTAGCAGGGCTTCAAAATAAGACCTTTTGACTGGCGTCCGTCAATTTTTACGGATAGCGATTTTTTAAATCGGATATGCCGGACATAATTCTTGCTGCGGGTTAACCGTTGCTTTTTTATCCAGTCCCAGGATATAAACTCCTCATCATCAGTTTTTTTAATGTGAAAATATCCAATCTTTAAGGATACCAGATTGTGAAAAAAGTGACTTCCCTGAGAGGGGTCCACGATAAAATTATCCAGGTTGGATTCTACCACAATACCGGCTTTGCAGATCTGATACCATTCAACCGGAATCCCCAGCCAGGGATCAGCTGTACCCCATCGACCAAAGCCGATCAAAATATATTTTCGGTTTTTCTCAATAAATCCCTGGTTTATTTCTCCGATCTCACCCGCTATAACCCTGCTTTTGGAAATATCAAAGGCATCGGGATCCACATAAACCAGGTCATACAAATCATTGTATATCCCATTTCCCAGGGCATGAGATGACAGACACATGATATCCTTCTGAGAAGCCTGATCCCAGGATACCTGGGTGGGTTCCCCCCCACCAACCAGTGGTCTTATCTGCAACAGAAAAAATTCTGGTTTCTTTTTCTTTTTCCTGAACAGGTTGATGGCAAACTCCAGTTCGATATGAGAACCAAAGGAGGTGCAACCCAATTTCAAGATCTCAAGCAGAATCTCAGAGAGCGGAAAAATATTGTATTTCAACACATTGGCAAACGTCACCAACCGGGGCCCCTCGATAGTAAGATTATCCCGGATGGCATTGTCCTGGGATGAAAAAGTACTGGCAACAAAATACAGGGTTCCATCGTTTTCGGCATGGGTAAGGTCCAATTTGTTAAAACTGAATTTTTCATCTTTGATTATTTCCACATCCGGTTCAGCAAGATTCAGTGCATAAAAATGATTCTGAGAATTGTTCACCCATTCAACCGGGGCTGAGAACAGGGGATTCATCTCCGGAAACCGGGGAGAGAATTTATGGGTCTGGGAGCCCTCTCCGATGGTGGTGCCCAGACCCAGTGCCAGCTGGACAATCCCATCTTCCGATTCCATATTGGAAATCGGGTAAAAATTATATGACTGGGCCACACCTGAGATGACCGGATAAAACCGCTGGTTGAATTCCTGGCCCACCACCTGTTGAATAATCACCGCCATTTTTTCTTCTTCTATTCTTAAATTGGTATTTTTTACATACTCCTTGGGGGATTTGTAAAACACGGATGCAAATACCAGCTTGATGGCTTTGCACAACTGTTCCAACCGTACCCTGACATCCCGATGATTATTGGGAAGCATATAGGTGGAATACAAGCCGGCAAACGGCAGCATTTGAGAATCTTCGAGCAGACTCGAAGAACGGATGGCCAAGGGATAGCGGATATTTTCCAGCAAGGTTCGAAGATCATTGGCAATTCCAGCCGGAAGTTTTTTTTCTATAAAGACATTAGCAATCCGATCATTGTCGGATTCCCCGATGGCAAACTTCTGCAAATCATTGGCAGCGATAAATTCCTCGAATACTTCACTGCAGATCACAAAAGTATGGGGCGTCCGGATATCCACCTCTGCGAAGTTTTTTTTGATCGGGGACTCCATCAGCAAGGTATTGAGGAAAGCAATCCCCCTGGCTTTTCCACCCATCGAACCGTTTCCCAGACGCACAAATGAATGGTCCATATCAAACCGGGCCGGTCCGAAATCGGTAATCACACCGGATTGATTCTGAATGATCAAATTTTGAATGGTCCGTTGAATGAATTTTCTCACTTCTTCAATATCTTTAAAATCCGATACTTTTCTCGGCCTTAGTTTTTCAGCTGCTTCAAATTCAGTTCTGGCCCGCAGCCAGATGGAGATATGATTCCCGCTTGCATGAAACTCCAGGCTTTCGGCCGGGATAATTTGTATCATCTTCTGAAACTCATGAAGCGAACCGGCCCGGCCAACCTCCCTGCCGTCGGGATAACGGAAAACAAAATCCCCGAAGCCACACCGGTTCAGAATAAACTGGCTCAATTCCTGTAATAATTGCGGGGAATTCTTATTAATGAAATCCAATTCATTTTGAACAGCAATTTCCCTGTTCTTCAACTTTGCCGATTGGATCAAAATGGGCATGTCAGGGATTTCCCCTCTAACTTTTTTTGCAAATAAAAAGCCCGCGGTATCATCCATTTCACCGTTTCTGATAAATTCGATGTCCGAAATAATTCCAATAAGCTTCTTCCGATATTTTCGAAAGAGTTTCATGCCCTGCTCATAGGTTTCAGCCATAATGATTTTGGGTCTGGCCCTCATTCTCAACAATCGATGTAAATCATTGATACCTTCGGTGATTAACAACCGGGTCTGGGTCATGATCTCGGTATATATGCCCGGAAGATACATGGAATAAAACTTGGGAGAATCCTCCAGGATAAGAATGACCTGAACCCCCTGCTTAATATCCTGATCGACATTCTTGATGTCTTCTACATATTTGATGATGGCCAGCAAAATCTGAGTATCCCCGGACCAGAAAAATATTTTGTCAATATTGGCAGAAGTCCTCAATTGGCTAAAAAGATCAATCTCCACCCATTCATACGTTAAGAGGACAACCGGGAGTTCCGGGTTTTGCTCCTTTACCTTGCGGCCGAATTCCATCACATCCATGTCGGCTACCCTCATCATGGTAATCACCAGGTCATAATGTCCTTCTTTCAATAGCAGCAGCGCTTCTTCGGCACTGGAAACCCGGTTGATACGGGGGACATAACGAAGATTTAAATCCAGATACTCACTGAATATCTTTTCGGATATCCTCCCGTCTTCTTCCAAAACAAACGCATCATAATAACTCGATACCAGCAGGATCTCCCTCACCCTGAATTTCATTAAATCATGAAATATACCAAACTGAGGCTCATAATCTTTAGAAAGTGTCATGGTTGTTCAATAATCAAATCATCCTATTTATAATAAGTCATAATGCGCAAATATTCAATCACCAGAGTTCCTGGTTAAGAAAGATCATTTGGTTAAAGAAGCGGTTTTCAAGACCATTCCTTCCCTTTCCACCGGGTATATGCCTTCCAGAAACAGTTCCCTTCCGGTAAAAATAGACGAAAAACCAAACCGTTTTCGGATATCGCTTACCCCATGGCTCAATTTCTCGCTCTTCAAACAGACAAAGGGCAATAAATCCCTCTGTCTCATCATATCTTCCACCTTTACCCCCACCAGTCTCAAGGCCAGTTTTTTCTTTTTGAGCAACTGATTCAATAAAAATAATGATGTTTTCCACAGGTGTTGATAGGAGCTGGTGGGAAATTCCAGAGTGGTTCTCCGGGTAAAAGTTGAAAAATCACTGAACCTCACCTTGACTTCAATCCGCCCGCTAAACAGATGATGTTCGATCAAATACACCGATAACCGGTCAACCAGGTAAGCCAGATGAGACATGATCATCTCCCGGTCCGAAATGTCCTCGGGAAAAGTGGTTTCCCGGCTGCAACTCTTGGCTTGTCCCTGAGTATTGCCCGGATAGCGGGAACTGGAATACAGATGCGGGCCGATCAGCTTTTTCCAGATAGACGGATAAGCGGACTCCAGTTCCTTCACCCGCTTTATTCCCAACCCCTGGAGAATCAAAAGGGTATGGGGCCCGATCCCCGGGATCTTTTCCAGGGTCAGATTGGAGACAAAGGTTCTTTCATCGCCCAGAAAGAAGAAACCTCCGGGTTTGGCCACTTCGGTAGCCAGTTTGGCCCCTAATTTTGAAAAACCCAGGCCTGCCGAGACCTTTAAGCCGATCTCCTTTTCAACCGATTCCTTCAGGCTTTGAGCCATCTGATAAACAGAAGGATAAAGATACTGCATTCCTCTCAAATCAATATAGGCCTCATCAATGGAAACCCCTTCAACTCCAGGAGAAAGGCGGTTGAGGAAATCAAAAAAACGCCTGGAAATCTGACTGTAAATATGGTATCGCCCTCTCAGGAAAATACCGGAGGGACATTTTTGAGCAGCAGTTCTCAGGGCCATTCCCGAATGAACGCCAAACTTTCTGGCTGCATAGGAAGCGGTACAAACGACTCCCCGCTCATCGGGCATACCGCCGACAATGACCGGCTTGCCTTTCAAGGAAGGTTTCAACATCACTTCCACGGCTGCAAAAAAAGCATCGATATCAATGTGAAGAATAAAAGGAGCCTTCATCGGTAGCTTCTCAGTACACCGATCACTTTGCCTACCAGTTGAAAGGGCTCGCATATGATCTCATAGTCGGGATTCTCAGGAACCAGGCAATAACGGTCTTTTTCTTTTTTTAATCTTTTCAGGGTAATGGATGAATCGGAGAGGAATGCCACCACCATTTCACCGGTTTCCGCATCCGCAGTTCGCTTGACAATCACAATATCACCTTCCCGGATATAGGCATCCTTCATGCTTTCACCCTGAACCCGAAAAGCAACCATATCGCCTCCCCTTTCCAGCATCCATTCAGGCAGGGTGACTTCCTCCCCCAGGGCCTCGAAAATTTCAAGCGGAGAACCTGCCGGTACAATCCCCATCAGGGGGACCGGGGAAAGATCAGAGACCAGTTCCCAGGAGTTGTTCTGTTTGGTAAGCTTTCCCTTTTGATACAACCGGTTCAGATAAGCATGAACCGTGGCCGGAGACGAAAAGCGCATACGCTGACCAATCTCTCTGACAGTGGGGAAATATCCCTTTTGCTCTACCATTTTTTTAAGGATTTCCAGAAAACCCTTCTGTTTCTTGGTCAACATCTGTTCGCTTTCCGTTCGCCTCCATTATAATATCATTCTCCCGGTTTGTCAACAAAAAAGTATTTTGGCAATGGTTGACAAATCTTTTTGCGTGTCATGGATGAATGGGGTATAATACAGATTAAAAGCCGATGAATATCAAAACAACTTTTTTCATCTTTTTCCTGTTGATGATCAGCCTGTTCCAGTACGGCTGGATCTATGAAAAGCATGAAACCGAAAAATCGAAAATCGGATTTTTTTCCAGTTTCCTGGATGATCATGTTCTGCATGCGGGGATATTTTATTTTTACCAGGTGAATGAAAAAACCGAGCTGGGCTGGGGAGTCCATTATTATGATTTCAGTAATCCGGAAGAATTTTTAGAGGGGAGCAACCTCACCCTCGGTCCCATGTGGGCACATACCATCGCCTTTAAGAAAGGCAGGGCCGGACTGCGCTTTACCATAAATCTCTGGCTTTCCCTGTATTCGTCGCTTACCTCAACCGAAACCAAGGAAGACAAAACCAAATTCAGGGCTGAAATTGATCCGCACTTATTACTCTTCAAAGAGATCAAGTTGGGGAAACATATCCGTTTGTATCCGGCCGTCGGGATCGCCGCTTATTTGACCTACATGCAGCGGACCGAGTATGAAGAGATGGACAAGGGGATGGTGCAATCCCACCTGGTGTTGACCCTGCCCCTTAAAATCCAAACCGGAAAAACCGGCTTTCTGATGATTGAACCGATTTCCAGGATATTATTATACAGCAATCGAAATCAGCTCGTGGAAAAATTCAGTCTGAAGTTTACCTATGCCTTCTAACCTATTTCATCTTACTCTCAAGTTCCTGGATGCTTTGATCAATTAGATCGATCCGGGAATAAATTTCCTTGAGTTCCGCCCGGTCCGGTCGGTTCTGATTGAGTTTTTCACCGGTTTTTTCAAACAAAACGGTCAATTGTTTCTCTATCCCGATCTTTTTTATGCTCAGTGCTTTCCGGTTTTTCTGTAAATTTTCGATGACCTCTTCGTCCTTTTTGTTCTGCTCACTGAATTCTTTCTTTAATCCATTGATCTGGGATTCCATTTCATCTATTTTGACATTCAGTTCAGTGATTTGTCCTCTGATATTTTGCTTTTCTACTTCGGCAGTATTTTGAATTGACTGGAACCGGGGCTCCTTTTGTTTTAACGCTTCGATCTTTTTTTCATATTCCTTCAGCTTCAGATCTTTTTCAATCTTGGATAAATACCCGTCCTTTCCCGTTTTTTCCATTTCCTGGATTTGATGCCTGATATTCCGGGCCAATTTTGTTTTCAATTTGTCATTTTCTTTGATTTTATTGCCAATGGAATCAATCTGACGGAGCAGTTTTTTATGATGCAGAGCAAGCGGTTTTTTTTTCTCTTCAAGCAAAGAAATCCCGGTGTCATGATCTTTTTTGATCGCTTCCGTCCGGGTTAGATGTTTCTCAAGTTCTGAATCCAGTTTATGGATATCATTATTGATCAGGACCAGGTCCTCCTTCAACTTTTTTATTTCCCTGGTTTCAGATCCGATTTCCACCAGATCAATCTGGTTGTCCCAGGCCAACTGACCCAGCCGGGCGATCACCTTCATCTTTTCCTGGGTTTTCCGGTTAATTTTGGATTTGATTCTGGCCATCCGGATTTTGCTTCCGATCCAGAAAAAAAAAGCCCTTATCTTGGCCCGGGCCCTTTTGTCTCTTATAAGAATAAAAATTAAA
>DAOVIP010000407.1 GCA_030671465.1 Candidatus Aminicenantota bacterium
CGATATCACCAGGTGATAACCACTGGGCCCTACCGGTTTGTCAGACATCCGGGTTATGCGGGTGTGATCTTGATTATTTTAGCCTTTGCATTGATTATGGGTTCCCTGTGGGCACTGATTCCCGCGGGACTGATTGGCATACTGTTTGTCATCCGCACCGTTCTCGAAGACCGAGTGTTAAAAGAAGAGCTGCCCGGGTATACCGAATATGCCCGAAAAGTCCGTTACCGACTCATCCCGCGAATCTGGTGATATTTTTTTAATTCCCATTGATTCGATTTGGATTGGCAGAAATAAATATTAACTTAACAATGTAATTGAAAAAAGAAAGAGATTATACTAAATATTTAATGGAGAAAAGATCGAAACCAGTATTTTAAAATTCTACTTTCATAACCGAATCAGATGAAGAGACGACAATTCATCAGCTCAAATATAATTTTGGCTTCCGCTGGATTGTTACCTTCAGCAAATTTACCTCATTCAGAAAAGAGGAGCCAAAAAAAAGCTTTTGAACCATCATATCTGAAACTCCACCGAAGTGGAGAACTAAAAAAAAGGGGAGAAATCCTTTGGAAACTGATGAAAAGTTGCCAGCTCTGCCCCCGGGAATGCGGAACCGATCGCCTCAGTGGAGATGAAGGATTCTGTCATGCATCTTCCCAACTGGAAGTGTCGGCTGCCAATCCCCATTTCGGGGAGGAAAGACCTCTGGTGGGTCAGGGCGGATCCGGTACCATTTTTCTGACCAACTGCAACCTCCGCTGTGTTTTCTGCATAAACTGGAGAATCAATCATGAAGGAATCGGTTCTCCCTGCAGTTTGGAAACTCTGGCCGGGATGATGTTGAAGCTCCAGAAGCGCGGTTGTCATAATATAAACCTGGTAACCCCCACCCATTACTCTCCCCACATCCTGTTGGCATTGGATCTGGCTGCGGCCAGAGGATTAAAGATACCCCTAGTATATAACACCAGCGGTTGGGAACGTCCCGAAATTTTAAAACTGCTGGATGGAATTGTGGACATTTATCTCCCGGATTTCAAATATTCCGATCCTGAAATGGCAGGAAAATATTCAGCCGATGCCTTTTCCTATCCTGAGATCAGCCGGAAAGCCCTGCTGGAAATGAACCGTCAGGTGGGAGTGGCAAAACCTGCAGCAAATGGGTTGATGCTCCGGGGATTGATGATAAGACACCTGGTTTTGCCCAATAATGTCAGCGGAACCCGGAATGTGATTCAATGGATTTCCCGCCATTTACCCAAAGATACATATTTAAATATTATGTCCCAGTACCGACCGGCTCACCAGGCACATAAATACCCAAAAATATCCAGGAGAATTACCCGCAAAGAGTATCATAATGCTGTTAAGTGGGCCAAAGAAGCAGGCCTTTCCAACCTGGAGATACAGGGATACAGTCGGCTTTTTTAGCCAATGAGGAGGTTGATATTGAAACAACGTATGATTTATATCATCTTGATCACAGGACTGGTGTCCCTCTATATGGCACCGGAAATTCATTCAGAGGAGAGCAAACTCATGGATATGGTAAATAACATTCACTGGCTCGGCCAGGCCACCGTAAAAATCAGTGTTCCCGGCAAAACCATCTATATTGATCCTTACCAAATAAAAAAAACCGATCTGGCGGATATCATCCTAATCACCCACAGCCACAGTGATCATCTGTCTCCGGAAGATATCGCCAAGGTTTCTTCCGATCAAACCATCATCATAGCGCCCGGAGATTGTTTGGAACAAATAAAAAATATCGCCAGGGACAAAACCATCATATCCGAACCCGGATTGATAAAACAGCTTGGCAACATCTTAATTGAAGCGGTTCCGGCTTACAACGTGGTGAAGACCAACTTTCACCCCAGGACAAACAACTGGGTGGGATATGTTCTGACCCTTAACGGGATCAAAATTTACCATGCCGGGGATACGGAAAGAATTCCGGAAATGAAAGATTTCGAATGCGATATTGCCCTCTTGCCGCTGGGTCAGACCTATACCATGAACAGTGTCAAAGAAGCGGCCGAAGCAGCCATCGATGTCAAAGCAAAAGTGGCCATACCCATTCATTATGGTTTGGTTGAAGGCCAGAACCAGGACGCCAGAGAGTTCAAAGCTTTGCTGAAGGATAAAATAAAAGTCATCATAAAAGAAAAAGAGTGATGCATTCAGCAATAACACAAACTTATTAAAATAGAAACAGGCAATCGAAGAAACTCCCCAAGGAGGATTTTAATGAGGTTAAAACAAGCCGTGTCATTGCTGTTTTCAATTTATCTTCTGGGAGTTTCTTCCCCGGGCCAGGGGACAAAGTTTAACAACCAAGAGGAAAAAATACAGGCAGAGCTATTACAAGCAGA
>DAOVIP010000119.1 GCA_030671465.1 Candidatus Aminicenantota bacterium
GATCAATCATTAAAAATATGACATCCCGGTTGATAAAGGTCTCAAACTCAATATTTTCCAGGTCAATCCCATAATCCTTATCCAGACAAAACCTCCGACTCCCATATACCACACCTTGCTTTTTAAATATGAAATCCAAAAAAAACACTTTTTCCCTGATCCCTTCCAAAACCAGATTTCTGGGTTCATCAATTTCAGAGTAGTCCAGTTTCCCGGAGTACAATTTTTGTCCCTGCAGATCCAGCAAATCCAGAACTATTTCATCTGAAGATTTGGCTTCCAGTCGAATGATATCAAGTTCAATCCGGTTATCTTTAAAGGCAAGATTTTCAATTTCGATGAGGGGCATTTCAATTTTATACAGGGTAAAAATTCCAGTCGAAATATTTTCATAATTATCTTTAACCAAAATCTTACACTCATGGCGACCTGCATCCAATTGATCAAAAATACTATCCAAATCAAGTTTATTCATCTCCATTTCGAAGCCATTCTGAAAAAACAAATTGTAAAAAAAATTCCCCGAACTTGAATAAAACATATCATAAACAAAACCAAGCTGATTGTTGTCTTCCCAGGCAAATCGATCAAATCGCAAACAAAACGTGTTGCAGTCATTGATATAAAGAGAGATCTCATAAGGAGCCACGTATTTACCAGTATCAGAAATATCCCTGGCATTCAACAGCAAGTCAAATTTCCCGGTGACCACCAGCGGCTCTTTTAAATAATAAAGCGAATCACTGGCCCGGTTAAACTTAAACCAGCTTTCTCCCACCCGGCCATTGATCAATGATTCAGACTTATTCCTCAAAAGCAAAGATCTCAGAACCGGAAAATTCGAATCATTCGCTGGAAGTTTTATCAATTTAAAGGGATTGACCGCTCGATATTGAGGATCCCTAATCTCCAGATGCAGATGAGGAAAGCCATAGCCGGTTTCACCGGAATAGGCAATCAAATCATCTTTTTTTACCGGAAAAGGATTTTTCAGATCATAATTTCCGAAATATTTCTTTCCGGTCGCACCCTGAACCCTTTTCACAATTTTTTCCAATGCGGGGATGAATCGATCCAGGTGAAAGAAGATCGATGTATGGCCATCATGATGTTTTAAATAGAGACCACGGCCGCTTCCCCGTTTAACCACCCGTATCTTCACCACCTTACTATCGGCCAGGGCATAAACCGGATAGCCGGTTTTTTGGTAGGTGCGGAGATCTATTCCAGCATGAAAATGATTGTTGCGAAATTCCTGGAATGAACTGCTGCAACCATTATTGATATTCAGAGGCCAACGATATTTTTCAACCTGGACTTCTTCTGCAAAAAACAAAACAGGCAGAAGCCACAGAAAGATTGAACAGACTTTTAACATCAGAGGAAATTTTAACCAATTTCAAACTTAAGAGCAAGAATGATGGGAACGATTCGGTAATATTTATATGGTTTCTTTATCCGTTTTTTTCTTCTTCATCAATTTCTTTTTGATCTGTTCGAGTTCTTTTAACATATCAGCTTCTTCTTTTCTGAATTTTTTACTTTCTTCACTGATACGTTTTTGGTCTTCCTGGATTCTCTTCAATTCTTTTTGGTAAGTTTCTTCAAGCTTTTTTTTCAGCAGGTTGATATCGATTTCAATTTTCTTCAATTCCCTTTCCGAGATGTTTTTGGCACTCTGATTCAGGCGGTTTATTTCAGATCTCAGTTTTCTCAGCTGTTGCCTTAAATTATTATTGAACCTGATCGAATAGGAATTACCCAGGTACCTGGAAAAGAAATCCGATTTTGACAGAAATTCCCTCCAGCCCACATATTCATCTTTTACCACATCGGGAATAATGCTCACTTTCCTGAATTTTCCATCCCGGTAAAAACCGATTTGAATGGATTCTCTATTCCCCAGCTTATTCAGTGCATTTCGAATATCAGAAAGGGTTCTGATCGGTTTATCGTTGGCCCGGGCAATGATGTCACCTTCAAAGAGGCCTGTTTTTTGAGCAGCACTCTTCTGATACACTTTTGAAATCATCAGTCCGTACCCCTCTCTCACTTTAAATCTCCTGGCCAGTTCCGCGGTAATCTCCATCACATCAACACCCAGTTTCTTTGATCCCCTTCGATAAAAAACGAAATCTTTTGCCTGGGGTAATTTGCTGTACATCTCTGAAATAACCAGGGGCGACTCCGAAATCCGGATGCGGAAATCCCCCACCTGGTAATGCTTCATTGGTTTCGCCTCTCCGATTTTTACCTGCATTGTTTTGCGCTTTTCATCGCGCAACACTTTGATTTTCACAACTTTACCGGGGGGAATGGACCGGATGATACGACTCACATCTGAATTGCTCTTCACCTTGTTTCCATCTATCGAGAGAACCACATCATTTTTTTTCAAGCCTGCTTGCCGGGCAGGTGAATTATCGAATACGACATTGATCCTGACCATCCGCCCGGCTTTTTCAGACTGGATGGAAACTCCCAGCCAGCCTCTTTTTATCTTACCGTACTTTTTCAATTTACCGGCAATTTCCATGACTTTTTGAGTGGGAACGGCATAACACAGATTTATATTTCTCAACTTCGGGCTGCGCAGTATCAATTCACCTTCATGGTCAATAATGGAGATATCTGGTTCCATAGCAATTCCAAACCGGCCCCGAATGACGGCAACCAGTTCACCCTTTTTATTAACCACTGCACCGCCGGAGGCACCGGGAAAAACCGGGGCGTTCAAGATCATTCCCTGATCAGAAATAGTGCTGACAATTCCCTGAAAGATGGAGGGGAACTTGTTGTAAAAAACCCCGACCAAGGCAATCCAATCCCCCACATCCAGCTTGGACGATTTCTTAATGGGTTTCATGATGTCTTGATCCAATTTCAACAGAATAAGAGAATACCGCCGATCTTCTCCCAGGATTTTGGCATTAAAACGACGACCCTCAATTGTTTCTATATATATCTTATCAAAAGCATGCCGGGTAATCAGTGTACTGGTCAAAATCAAATCAGAGGCAATGGCAATACCAGTGGCAACATATTTCTTGTGATTTTCAGAGATCACCTTGACCAGGGAAATGGACACACTATCCTTTATCCATTTTATTTCCTTTTCAAATTGCTCAATTTTTTGCTCGGAAAAAATCGAACTGACCAATACCGGTATAAATAAGAATAATATGATTGTTTTTTTCATCAAAATCCTCTCATTAAAAAGAGACCTTTTTTCTTGGTTTCTGGTTTCATATAGGATAGATGGATTTTTTTATCATAAAGTTTCATATAATGACAATGGAAAGATTATTATCAAAACTCAAATTGAACCAGAGAATCAATAATAATACCATATACTCTGGTATTCCTCAATATCTTCTCCCCTCTGGGATAACTTCTCCAGATAGCTTTTGATGGAAATATCCGTATAAACATATGAATCCACCTTTCGGATATTTTTTTCCCATGGATGAAAGGCATACACCCTCCTTCCATCCGGGCGTATTGAGATAAGCTCATGATCCTGCCAGGACCGCATATGATTCTTGCCTAAAAAAGGGACATTGAAAACCGGTTCATCCGAGCGGTAGATTCCAGGAATGAGCCGGGCTTCTTCTTTTCTTTCCTGGAGAATCCTGGCAATGGGTACCGCATAATCAACCATTTCAGATTTTCCCTTTAAATTGAAAGTATAATAAGGATCAATCCCGATCATTTTAAGCCCGATTCGCAGGGCTACGGTTTCAAAACGTCTGCTATTGGCAAAGGTATAAACCTGCTGATTGTAGGTAGCGATTCCTTTTTTCCTCAATTTATCAATGGCCATTGCGGATTCACGGTTTATTTCATAGGGGTGGGAAAAATGGGTGACCAGGCAAATAAACCGTTGATAGACCTGATTGCATTCGGCCAGAATGTCAATTAACTCATCATTGATCCGCTGGGGAACCGTTATGGGAATTCGGCTGGCAATCCTTATGCTTCTCAGATGCGGGATCGATGTCAAACTGGATAGAAATTGCCTCAATACTGAATTGGACATGATCAGCGGATCACCTCCGGTTACCAGCAGATCCATTATTTGATCGTGCCGGGAAATCCATTTTACCGCCTTTTCAATATCCTTTTTTAACACCTGGGCACCTTTCTCAAAGGGGGATTTGATCTCCCAGTTTCTCTGACAATACACGCAAATCTGGGGGCAGGTATCATAGGGCTTAACAATCGCTACTTTCACGTACCGTCGGGTTACATGATCAACCGGAGATGTATCATGCTCCCTCATAAAATCAAAAGCAAAGGATCGGTCATTCTTGTGAGGGATCAGGGCTTTTACATATTCCAGAGGGGGAAAAACCTGGCGTCGAACCGCATAATCATAGGGGCTGGGATTTTCATCCATCAGATGAAGATAATGGGGAGTAACCCCAAAAGGAATATTATTTTCAATAGCCAGTTTGATGGCTTTTTCCTGAGTAGCGGTTATATTCACAACTTTTCGTAACTTCTCAAGTCCCTTCTTGCTCTTTATGACATTTCTGAATTGCCACATATAGTCATTCCAGTCATCCTCTGTGGCTTGAAACACATCCAGAATTCGTTTCCTGTTTTCCTTTCTCCTCTTCTCAATATCGGGTTGAAGTCCATCAGGATATCGAACCAAAGATTCATCGATCTTTTCACCCATCAGATCGAGAAAATCAGATCTTTTTTTGGCCGCTTGCCGACCGCTGTATTTCTCAAAATCAGGGCTCACAATTCCTTCTGTCAGATAAGAGGGATAAACCTTGGCATTTCCCTTTATGGCCCTGAAGAAATGTTCAAACTCATCGATGAAATCATCGGCCACCTGGCTGTCGCCATCCCTGGAAGCCTTCCATAGAAATCCCAGAGGGGATGTTTCGGCAATTCTCTCATACCTCCTGGAGAGAAGATTTTTTAAGACCGCTAAAGAATGTTTGAATAAAATGAAATCAGCATTGGAGAGTTCGAAATAATCATTTCTAAAAGCCATTTCAGATGAATTCAGGTAATTCATCATCTTGTGGCGGGCCGAAGCCAGGCTCTTACTTTCTTTCAAGAGTTGATAAATATCCGGGGCAATATGCCAGCATTTTTTCCATCTTTTGTGATAAATCTTGGTACTATCCTGCATGAATGATTCTCCAGTTGGAAACACGATCCAATAATAATTATCATAAACCATTTTTCCTGGAAAATCAAATGTGACATTACCGGACAGGCCACACTTTACATATTCCGGAATAAATAATAGAATGTGCGCCTGCAGATCAGAGAACAGCTGGAGAGGAATCAAGAGCGGTTGGATCCCGGAGCAGCCAAAAGCAAAAACAGCCATAAACAACGATTGGAAAAAAAATCACCGGTTCGAACCGAATTTCAGCGCGATCGGGATCGGATACTGCATTCCAAGTCTTTTCGAAGATTAAAACATAAAACCCAGGTTTTCATAGCCCCGGAAGGAGATCATTTCAGAACCCGCCTGACCCATACCCTGGAGGTGAGCCAAATTGCCAGGACCATTGCCAAGGCACTGAATATGAATGAAGATCTTACCGAGGCAATTGCCCTGGGGCATGATATCGGACATACACCTTTCGGTCATATCGGAGAGAAAGTACTGGATGAACTAACCGAATCCGGATTCAGGCACAATGAACAGAGCTTGAGGGTAGTCGACAAAATTGAATACAATGGTAAAGGCCTCAATCTGACCAATGAAGTCCGTAATGGCATCATTACCCATTCTAAGGGTATGGGACCGATCTTTCCGGGAGATATATCAACATTACCAAAAACCCTGGAGGGTCAAATTGTACGAATTTCCGATTTGATTGCCTACGTCAATCATGATATTGATGATGCCCTCAGGGCCGGAGTGATTAGCGAAAACAACATTCCGTTATCCAGCCAAAAATTGTTGGGAAAAACCTTTGCCAAGAGAATCGATACCATTGTTATTGATGTCATTAAAAAGAGTATCCAAAACAACCTGAAAACCATTTTAATGTCCGAAGAAATTCTGGATGAATTGGTTCTTTTACGACAATTTCTCTATCAGAGAGTCTACTGGCGGAAGGAGATCGAGCAGAGCCGGGAGAAAATTCGAAAAATATTACTCGCCATTTTTGACTGGATACAAAATCAACCTGAACAATACATATATCCTTTTCCGGAAAATGACCCGGTGGATCAGCGGATTATCGATTTTATTGCCGGCATGACCGACCGCTACGCCATCACTCTATTCAGAGAAATAACCCTCCCCACCCATTTATATTGAATTCAAACTGATTCTCAAAAGTA